>BDSY01000019.1 GCA_002897895.1 bacterium BMS3Abin06 | reverse complement strand
ACCCTCCTGTATAATCTGGTCTTTTTTTGTGCTACTATTTTATACGAGATGGGCACTTTAATTTTGTAAAATTGTACTTGTTTTTTTAGCTCTTTCTCCCGATTCCCTTGGTAGAGCCCCTTTTTCGATAAATTCGATATGCTTTCAATAGTTGCTTTACAAAATTATCTCCGATATTATTCTTATATCTCTTTGAAAAATAAGGATCATTAAAGTTTATGCGTCGGCTCTATAGGTCATCTTGTTATTGAGAAGGTGCTGAAGGCATTTTATGTGAGAGACAAGGATGAACATCCTCCCAGAATCCATAACCTTCCGAGATTGGCGGAAAAGACTGCTTTGGCGTTAAATGACGAGCAAAAGCAATTTTTAATTGACATAAACGATTTTAATCTTGAGGCAAGGTATCCTGATCAGAGATATAGTTTTTATAAGCTCTGCACAAAAGAATTCACTGAAGAATATTTCAGGAAAATAAAGGGGACATATACATGGCTGTTGTCACAGATAAAGCAATAGAAGTAGTGGAAAGATTTCTCAAGTTAATTAAATCTGCCGATATAAATATTGAAAGGATTATATTATTTGGCTCTTATGCGAAAGGAAATGCAGGGGAATGGAGCGATATGGATATTGCTATCGTCTCGCCGGACTTTTCGGGCATGCCTTTTTATGACAGAAAAATGTTGAACTCTTTTATTTTAAAAATTGACTCTCGTATCGAAGTGCACCCCTTCAGGCCCGAAGACTTTACAGAAGATAATCTTTTTGTCAAAGAAATATTAAAAAATGGTATGGAGCTTAAGGTTTAGGCATCTTTATTCAAAACAATGCACACCCGGTCAAAACTAACTCAGATACCAGAGCTTTTCCAGGGGGGGAAACTAAGCAAACGATTTGCGTACTTTTTGAAAAAACAGGCAAATCGCATAACTGCAATGAAGGCATATGTTTTCCCATCTTTGTTAAGTGACCCGATAGTTTGAAGGGGATTGAGACTGATTAAAAAAGGTTCCGGGTTCACCGTTCAAGGTTCCAGGTTTTGAACTGAAGGGTGAACAGAGTGAATTTCAACTCCCCAACTCCCCAACTCTCCAACTCTCCAACTCTCCAACCCAAACTTGTCTTTTTAATCCCCTGCTGATATTCTGTTAAAAAAGAGACACAGGTCTTTCCTGAAGCGTTTAAGAAACACGGGCCGGACAGTGAAATTAAAAATTGACTCTCGTATCGAAGTGCGCCCCTTCAGGCCCGAAGACTTTAACGAATCCCCGGGTTCTTAAATACTGTGAGTTAAAACAGAATGGAAAAAAGAATCACCATTGCCCTGTATATTGTAATTATTATATTCGGCATCTTTGTGTTCAGGCTCTGGGGTCTTCAGGTTATCAGGGGCAAGGAATATAAAAAAATCGATGAGCGCAACAGGTTAAGGGTTATAGATATTCCTGCTCCAAGGGGGCTGATATATGACAGGAATAACAATGCCCTTGTAAAAAATGTCCCCTCCTTTGATATATCCGTTGTCAAAGAGGATATTCATAGAGACCCTGAGTCATTATCAGCCCTGGGCGCTCTCATAGGTATGGGGCCGGATGATATTGCAGCGAGGCTTCAGGGTGCTCCGGCAAGGCCGTTTGAGCCTGTCACGCTCAAACAGGATGTCTCATTTGAGGAAGTTGCAAAAGTAGAGGCAAGAAGAATTGATTTCCCCGGCCTGCAAATAGATGTGGTTGTAGGCAGACAGTATATTTATGGACATTCGTCAAGTCATGTCCTGGGTTATCTCGGCAGTCTCACCCCCGAACAGTTAAGGTCTCCGGAATATAATAATATCCCGCGGGGAACATTTACAGGACGGTTCGGGGTTGAAAAAGTTTACGATGATACGTTAAGGGGCATTGCCGGAAAAAAGATCATAGAGGTAAATGCACTCGGCAGTATTATCAAAGTTGTAAGAATACAGCGGCCTGTCAAAGGCAAAGATATAAGGCTTACCATAGACATTAACCTCCAGGTTGAGGCAGAGAGGAGTCTGAGGGGAAAGGCAGGGGCTGTAGTAGCATTAAATCCTGATACAGGAGAGGTACTGGCCATGGCCAGCGCCCCGAGTTTTGACCCGAATGTTTTTGTAAGAGGTATAAATTCAAGTGATTGGAAGAGGCTTGTTAACGATCCCCGGAAGCCGTTATTAAACAGGGCGATTCAGAGCCGGTATCCGCCGGGCTCAACATTCAAGATAGTAACGGCCATCGCAGCCCTTGAAGAAGGGATTGTGACAAGGGATACGAAGTATTACTGCAAAGGCTCAATATACTTCGGGAGGGTCTTCCGGTGCTGGAAGAATGGAGGCCACGGAGATGTCAGCCTCCATAAATCAATTGTAGAGTCCTGTGATGTTTATTTTTATGAAGTCGCCAAAAAGCTTGATGTAGATACACTCGCTCAATATGCATTCGGTTTCGGTCTTGGCAGGCCTACGGGTATTGAACTTGAGGGTGAGGTCTCCGGACTCGTGCCGACTTCCGGATGGAAACTTGATGTGAAAAAGGAAGCATGGTACAGGGGTGAAACGCTTAATACTGTAATAGGGCAGGGCTATCTCTCTGTCACGCCTATACAGATGGCGAGGCTTATGGCTGCTGTGGTCAACGGCGGCAATCTGTATGAATCGTATTTATTGATGGGCCCGGAATCAAAGGCCAAAACAGAAAGTGTCGTGTATGTGAGTCCCGATAACATCGAGTTTATTAGAAAGGCACTGCTGGATGTTGTAAAAGACGACAAAGGAACCGGCCGCCTGGCGCGCTCTGATCTGGTCGGTATCGGAGGCAAGACCGGCACAAGCCAGGTTATCGGGGGGGCTGCCAAAGGGGACGAAATCCCTGAGAAATATAAGGATCATGCCTGGTTTATTGGATTTGCGCCTGGATACGCCTCGCAGATAGCTGTAGCTGTAATTATTGAGCATGGCGGACACGGCAGCACAGGAGCCGCTCCGATAGCAAAGAGAATAATTGAGGCGTACTATAAAGACCGTAAAGGATAATAACCTAAATAGAGTCTGTGTATAAATAGCTGCTTTTTATTTTTGTCATACCCGAAGTTTGTAGTCGGGTATCCAGAACTCACTGAAAAGACTGGATTCCCGCCCAAAGGACCGCGGGAATGACAGCTTAATTGTTGAGTTTATGGACAGACTCTAAATAGTAACTACTCATCTATTTCCCCCCTTAGCAAAGGGTGAAACCTGAGTAGGTTATATTTGGAATGAGATATGATTGACCGGAGGCTTATAAATAATTTTGACTGGGGGCTTCTTTTTGTGGCTGTTGCCCTGTCCCTGATAGGGGTAATGACAATCTACAGCGCAACGAGGCCGGTGCTTGATGCTGCGCAGAAGACCTTCTATATGCGGCAGCTTTACTGGCTTTCGCTTAGCTTGATTGTTTTTATTGTTTCAATAAGCATTGACTATAAGTGGTTTATAAAGTTTGCGTATTTTATATTTTTCTTCGGCATTATCCTCCTGATTATAGTGCTTGTTGCAGGCAGAACAGGTATGGGCGCTCAGAGATGGATCCACCTGGGTTTTCTCTCATTTCAGCCATCGGAGTTTTTTAAGATATTTTTTATTATCGCGCTTTCGCGTTATCTCTCAGACATGAGGCAGGGAGTAAGTCTTGGTTTAAGGGAGCTATCAGGGATGATCGGCGTATTTTTTATTGTGCCCGCTATACTGATTCTTAAACAGCCTGATCTTGGAACTGCTTTAATACTTCTCTTTATTTTTGTTACAATGGTTCTTACGGCAGGAGCAAAGAAAAAGATTATCCTGACAGTTGTTATCATCTCTCTCATCTCTTTGCCTTTTGCAGGCAAGGTTATATGGGATGGATTAAAAGGGTATCAAAAGCAGAGGATCATAGCATTTATAGATCCACAGGCTGACCCGCAGGGTGTCGGCTATCACATACAACAATCCAAGGTATCCATAGGCTCAGGCGGTTTCCTGGGAAAGGGATACATGAAAGGGACGCAGGGGCCTTACAGATTCCTGCCGGAAAATCATACCGACTTTATTTTTTCGATCTTTGCTGAAGAATGGGGGTTTACAGGCAGCACGGTTTTATTTTTGCTGTATCTCTTTATTATATGGAGGGGGTTTGACACAGCAAAAAAGGCGCGGGATATGGAAGGATGTTTTCTTGCGCTCGGCGTAACATTTATGTTCGCCCTTTATTTTTTTATTAATGTTGGAATGACCCTCGGGATGATGCCTGTCGTAGGGGTGCCGCTGCCTTTAATGAGTTACGGCGGCACGGCATTACTTTCCAATTTCCTTGCGCTAAGTATTATTGAGAATGTAAGGATGCGGAGGTTTGCGCTTTATTACTAAAATGATTGTTAAACTTATAGAATTTATCGGAGCA
This sequence comes from bacterium BMS3Abin06, assembly GCA_002897895.1. GTDB lineage: Bacteria > Nitrospirota > Thermodesulfovibrionia > UBA6902 > UBA6902 > BMS3ABIN06. The sequence continues at coordinate 64,568 of BDSY01000019.1, read as the reverse complement.
GTTACAGAAAAACCTGTCCAGGGACTCGGCAGGATAATTCTTCTCCTTTTTTCCACTCTGAAGGTGATGGTAAGGCCCCCTTTTGAAATAGGAAATATTGTGAGGCAGATGCTTGAAATAGGAGTCAACTCCCTTCCCGTGGTTCTGATAACGGCCGTATTTACAGGAATGGTCCTCGCTTTGCAGAGCTATACCGGGTTTAAGCGATTCGGCGCCGAGGGGCTTGTAGGAACTGTTGTAGCGCTTTCAATGACCAGGGAGCTTGGCCCCGTGTTATCGGCCCTTATTGTTACAGGGCGTGCCGGAGCTGCTATTGCTGCGGAATTAGGAACAATGAGAGTCACGGAACAGATAGACGCTATGGAGGCCATGGCTGTGAACCCTGTAAAATACCTTATTGTCCCGAGGTTTTTGTCAGGCATGATTATGCTTCCCGCCCTGACAGTAGTGACCGATATAGTAGGGATAGTCGGTGGTTATCTGGTAAGTGTTATGCTGTTAGGCGCTAATGCAAAGCCCTATATGAGGGCAACATGGGATTTTCTCGAGGTCCAGGATATATACAACGGCCTCATCAAGGCGTGTTTTTTCGGGGCAGCGTTTACACTTATCAGTTGTTACAAGGGTTTTTATACAAGGGGAGGCGCTGAGGGTGTCGGCAGGGCAACAACGGGCGCTGTTGTTTTTTCATCGATGACAATACTTATATCGGATTATTTTCTCTCTACATGGCTGTTCAAATGATAGAGCTGAGGGATATACATAAATCTTTTGAGGGGAATTATGTCCTTCGCGGAGCTGACCTGAAAGTGGAAAAGGGTGAGAGCCTTGTCGTTATCGGGGGCAGCGGTTCAGGAAAAAGTGTGCTCCTGAAACATATAATAGGTCTCCTTAAACCCGACAGGGGAACAGTAGTGATCGATTCAACGGACCTGTCGCTGCTTGATGAAGAGGGATTGAATGAGATCAGGAAAAAATTCGGCATGCTTTTCCAGTCAGCAGCCCTGTTTGATTCCATGAAAGTATGGGAGAATGTGGGATTCGGCCTGAAACGCCACACCCGTATGACCGCCCCGGAGATAAAAGAAGTTGCTGTCCGGAAGCTCAGGATGGTCGGACTTGTAGGTATCGAAGATGAAATGCCGTCGGAGCTTTCAGGCGGCATGCGCAAAAGGGTCGGCCTTGCCAGGGCTATTGCCATGGAGCCGGAAATCCTTCTTTACGATGAACCCACAACGGGTCTTGATCCTATAATGGCTGATGCAATCAATGAATTGATTATCAAGATGAGGGAAAAACTCAAAGTAACGTCTGTTGCCATCACTCATGATATGAAAAGCGCGTATAAGATTGCAGATACGATTGCCATGCTTTATAATGGTGTAATTATTGACAGTGGTTCACCTGAAGAGATACAGAATACTTCAAATCCTGTAGTGAGGCAGTTTATTGAGGGCCGGGCAAAAGGCCCCATAGTTTTAGAGGGAATCGGTAAATGAATAATTTTTCCACGGAACTGAAAGTCGGAATCTTTGCGATAATAGTTATATTTTTTCTTTCTTACATGACCTTTAAAGTCGGCAGCCTGCCCCTTATATGGGAGAAGGGTTACAGGCTCTATGTGGAGTTTGACGACATAAGCGGCCTCGATGAACAGTCGCGAATCAAGGTTGCAGGCGTTGAGGCCGGGGTAGTAGAGAAAATCAGGCTTGAAGACGGGAAGGCGAAACTTACACTCCTGATGAATCCTGATGTGAAGGTATACAGAAATGCAAAGGCGTATTTGAGGATGTCGGGTCTTTTAGGCGACAAGTATCTTGCGTTGTCAACAGGTACATCCGATAAACCGGTGCTTGAATACGGGGACACGATAACTAATACCGTGCCTTCCGTTGATATTGGGGAGCTTGCGAATAAGCTTTCATCCGCCGCTGTTTATATAAGTGATTTGACGAAAAATATTAACAGTATATTCGGAGAGACCCAAAGGGAGGAGATCAGGGAATCGATTAATAACCTGAAAGTCGTTACCGGGAATCTCCGGGAAATTTCAACAGTAAACAAAGAGCCTTTGCAGCGGGTCATTGCTCAGCTTGAAGATTTCACGGAAGCTCTCAGTGATAAAGGTCCGGGACTTATGGATGACATAAGAAAGGTGGCAAAGAAATTAGGCGATAAAGGCCCGGAGCTTATTGATAACCTGAACAATGCCGCGAGTGGACTGAACGAGGTGATTGTAGAAAACAGATATGCATTTAAAGAGAGCATGGAGAATATCAGAACTGCTTCAGCATCAGCAAGCACTATTGCCCGGAAGTTAGAGAGGGGAGAAGGCACATTAGGGAAACTTTTAAAGGATGGCGAGCTTTACGACTCATTGACAAAGGTCTCAATAGAAGCAAGCAAGTCGCTTGATGTTGTCGGCCGCCTGAGGACTTTTATGGATTTCCATAGTGAATACAATACCGGTGAATCTAAGTGGAAGGGTTATTTTGATCTGACCTTGCAGCCAAGAAGGGATAAGTATTATATACTTGGAGTTGTTTCTGACCCGAAAGGGTCGGTAGATACAATCGAGACAATAATAAACGGTTCCAAAACAACCGAAGAGAGAATTGAAAGCAAGCTTGAATTTACAGCGCAATTTGCAAAGAGATTTGATGATCTGGCCCTGAGAATCGGGCTGATGGAAAACACTTTCGGATTTGGATCGGACTATTTTTTCAATAATGACAGCGGCAGAATAAAACTTGATATCTGGGACCTCAATGACAAAGAAGTGGAGGCAGACAGGGCACATGCAAGAATAGGGGTTGATTATAGAATTTTTAAATTCATTTTTGTCAGCGGCGGTATTGATAACCTGTTGAATTCCAACCGCAGAGGGGTATATGTCGGCGCCGGGATAAAATTTGAAGATGAAGACTTTAAATACATTTTTGGAAAATCGGCCAGTATATCATTGCAGTGATTCAGGCCTTTTTTGATTTCTTTCTCTATGGCCTTGATACCCCGGCAACCTGTGAAATCCCGTCAAAAACCCTCTTTTGAATTCCACGGTGCAAATTTCAGCAAGAGCAGCATGCCGGGAATGGCGATCAGGACGCAGCCTATAAAAAAGTTTTCCCAACCCATGTGCTTTGCAAGGAAGCCGGTTGGAGCTGAAAGTACATCCCTGCCGAATGCCATAAAGCTTGTTAAGAGTGCGTACTGCGTTGCAGTAAATTTTTTATTGGTAATGCTTGCCATGAATGCCATGAATGCTGCAGTGCCCATGCCGGCGCTGAGGTTTTCAAAACCTATGACTGCAGCAAGTCCGGGGATACTGTGCCCAATACGCGCAAGAACAGCGAAACCTGCTGTTGATATCGCCTGAAGAATGCCGAATACCCAGAGAGAGCGGTTGATTCCTATACGAAGCATGATAACACCGCCGATTGAGGCGCCTGCAATAATAGCCCAGAAACCCAGCAACTTCGTAATAGCGCCGATCTCCGTCAGGGAGAAACCCATCTCCATATAAAAAGGAGTCGTTATATTGCTTGCCATTATATCGCCTATTTTATACATAAGTATAAAGGCCAATATCCATAACGCCCCCCGGCGGCTGAAATATTCAACTAAAGGATCAATAACCGCTTCCCTGATAGTCTTCGGGATTGCAGTAATATGAGGTTCCGGCGTCATAAGGGTAGTGATTATCGCCGGCAACATACAAGCTGCTATAATGAGGTAGACTGTATTAAATGACACATAGTCAGCCATGATAAGGCCGCCGCCGGAAGCAAGCAGCATACCTGTACGATACCCTAATACATATAAGGCTGAGCCTAAGCCAAGCTCTTCATCAGCAAGGTCTTCCCTCCGGTATGCGTCCACTACAATATCCTGGGATGCGCTGAAAAAAGTTACCGTAAGCGCTGCCAAAACTAACAATATAGGGGTGTTCTTCGGGTTGCTGAGTCCCATAGCGGCAATTGAAAGCATGAGTGCAAGTTGTGCAATCAGCAGCCAGCCTCTTCTCCTGCCGAAAAAAGAAATCGAATAACGGTCAAGGAAAGGTGCCCATAGAAACTTTATTGAATAAGGAATGGCAAGCAGGTTTGTCAATCCAATCAAAGACAGATCTATCCCTTCCTTTTTCATCCATGCCTGTAACACGCCTTTTGTCAAAAGCAGGGGCAGGCCGCAGGCAAAGCCCATGATAAACGAAACCAGCATACGCCGGCTGAAGATTGTTTTAATCATTGAATGTTGCATATATTTATCCTAAGATCCCCCCTGCATCCCCCTTGGCCTTAACACGATAATTCCCGGTTTAGCCTCCTGGTAATCCTTGAAATCCTCATCTACTACCTCCATGTATTTTCCCACCGAAGAGGCATGCCTTAATTTAACTGCATTTTGTTCCCTGATTATAATCCCGACATGTGATACATCGAGCCCCCCTGTTTCAGAATATATCCCGGCATAGTCACCTGTTTTTAACTTTTCAATAACCGCATCATCAACATATATTGAAGGGATATACGTAAGCCCGCGCAGTCTGCAGGAAAGACCGGGAAGAAAAAGTGTTCCGTCATCTCTTTTGTTCAGTATTTTGCTGACCTCTTTGCTTTTTCCACTGCTTATATATTTTGTGATATCAACCACGAAATCCGGATTGAATGCCTTCCAGTCAGTAAAGAAATGGTTTCTGTTTTCAAAGGCAATCCTGCCTGAGAGGTATCTCACTTTCCTCAGGTTTTCCCTGAATTCATTAAAGGACCCCGACCTCCTCATCGCCTCGATATATTCAATAAATGTGAAACAGTCGACTCCTTCAAGGTTAATAACAAAAACCTCATGCGTATTTATATCACCGATTAATGTAGATTCCTGATATTTTATTTTCAGAAATTGTTTTGAGAGAAAGTCTATCCGTTCTCCCGGATCACTTATACCGGAGGATTCTTTCAGAAGAATATCCAATTCCTCTTCCGTCCACTTGCCTGAATTTATTTGCTCTCTCATATCACCGGATATCATTTTAACATTAAGGAGTAATGCCCCGCATAAGGTGCCTGCGGCAGAGACCGCTGCGTAGTCTCAAATTTATAAAAAAAATAAAAAAGCCGATAAATAAATAAAAGAAATTGCAAATGAGTCCAATACAGTCTATTAAATCTTAAATAGTCAAGGAGATGCAATAATGCACAAAAAAAAGATCAATGAAAACAGATTGAGTGTAATGAAGGGAGACCTCACCAATCTCGATCTCGATGCATTCGTGTTTTACGCCAATGATGACCTTAAACTGGGCTCCGGCTTCGGAACGGCAATCGCCCTCAGAGGCGGGCCCTCGATACGAAAGGAGCTTGAAGGTCTGGGACCATTAAAAGTGACCGGCGCAGTGGCAACATCTGCGGGAAACATGAAGTCCAAATTTATCATTCACGCAAACGGTCCCAAATTCCAGGAGGGAAGCACAGAGGAGAAATTGAAAAACACGATCATAAACGCCCTGAAATGCGCTGAAGAAAAGGGTGTGCGGAGCATTGCATTTCCACCGATGGGAGCCGGGTTTTACGGAGTGCCTCTGGATGTGAGCGCCAGAATTACCGTGCAGACAATTGCCGGACATCTGAAAAACGGCTCATCGATCAAAGACGTTGTCATTTGTGCCCTGGACAATAGAGAATACAAGCCGATCCAGGCGGAACTTGATAAATTAAATTAAAAAGGAGCAGCCATGAGCCAATTATTACATTTTTCAGAACACACACTGCAGGAAGTTGCCCTTTTATTTATGGCAACCATTTATTTTTTCAGGATCAGGTGGTATCTCGGGTTTACCCTCGCAAAAGAGCGCCAGCCCCCAACCGGACTGGGAGATACGAACCCCAAAAAAGGCAGCAGATATTCTTTGGCAAACATTGTCAGGCCGTGGGACATGGAGAGCACACGAACCAGACCGCTTATGTATGCCCAGTTCGTCATCTTCCATCTGGGTGTGGTTGCTTCAATTTCACTTTCATTTATCATTCCTTACAGCCCGGGGCTTCTTGATTCATCCGGATTTGCGGCTCTGCTTCAGGTACTGACCGGGGCCGCTTTTGTAGTTGGAGTCATGCGCATCATCCGGAGATTATCAGACACCTATATCCGCGCCATAAGTTCACCCGACGATTATTTCTCTCTGATACTCCTGACCGCATGGTTTGCGTTTGCATTCCTGGCAGCGCCGAATGACATTTCCGGGGGAGAAGGCATCCTGCTGGCCTATTTTATCCTGACCGCTTTCTTCCTGGTATACGTCCCTTTCAGCAAGATATCGCATTATCTCTACTACCCCTTCACAAGGTTTTACCTTGGGAAACATTTTGGACGGAGAGGGGTTTATCCAATCAGGAAGAAGCCGGCTTATCAAACAGGCAAATAATGAATTATCAAACAAATAAAATACCGGAGGTTTAAATGAGCAGTGAAAGATCACATAAAGCAGAGAAGGTAATTGAGAGAATGGGCAAAAAATTGACGCGTCAGATAGTCGGGTCACTTGCCGCGTGTGTCCACTGCGGCATGTGTACGGATTCATGCCATTATGTCCTTGCAAATCCCGATGATCCCACATATGCGCCGGCATATAAAGCAGACCGGATCAGGAAGCTTTTTAAGAGCCATTATGACTGGACCGGCAAGGTATTTCCATGGTGGGTCGGGGCGAAAAGCGTTTATACCGACAAGGACCTGGAAGAGCTGAAAGATACTGTCTTCGGCAAATGCACGAACTGCAGGAGGTGCTCAATCAACTGCCCGATGGGCGTTGACCTTGCAACGTTCAACAGGATGGCAAGAGGTCTTCTCGTGCATGTAGGCATTATGCCGGAAGGCATCGCACATGTGGCTAAAGAGCAGTGGGAAATCGGAAACCAGATGGGCATTCTCAGGGAAGATTATCTTGAAACGATTGAATGGCAGGAAGAGGAGCTTCAGGAAGAGATGAACGATCCGGCTGCAAAGATCCCGGTAGACAGGATGGATGCAAATATAGTCTACACAATCAATCCCCGTGAAGTTAAGCACGATCCGAGGTCGATCCTGGATGCCGCAAAGATTTTTTATGCAGCAGGAGAAGACTGGACCATGCCGGGCGAGGGATGGGATATGACGAACTTCGCTCTCTTTAACGGAGACGATGATCTGGGCGGCGCTGTTGCAAACCGCATTTATGATAAAATTGAGGAACTCAGGGGAAAGAGACTTGTTATTTCCGAATGCGGACACGGTTACAGGTCAACACGGTGTGAAGGCCCCAACTGGGGCAAAAGAGATATCAATGATTTCGAGATAGAAAGCTCTGTCATCACCATGCTGAGATACATCAAAGAGGGAAAGATAAAAGTCGACAAATCAAAAAACCCCGGGATATATACATTTCACGATTCCTGCAACAATGCGAGAAGCTGCGGTATGACTGAAGAGCCGCGAGAGCTCCTCAGCCTTGTAGTCAAGGATTTCAGGGAAATGTACCCGAACCGCGCTGAAAATTACTGCTGCACCGGCGGCGGCGGAGCCATGTCAATGCCTGAATACAGAGAGAGACGCCTTAAATCAGGCAAGATCAAAGCGGACCAGCTCAATGCAACAGGCGCGAATATCGTCGTTACATCCTGCCATAACTGTGTTGACGGGCTGGCCGATCTCATAGGCCACTACAAGCTTGGGATGAAGGTTACCCAGCTTGTAAATCTCGTTGCAAACGCGCTGGTTCTTGACAGGAAATCCATCGGGGGCGGAAACGGAAAAAAACCGGCAGAAGCAAACCCGGCCCTCAGTGGTATCATAACACCATGAAAATTATTGATATCCATACCCACGGCATAGGCGGCTTTGACACGATAACATCATCAGAAAACCGGATACTTCAAATCGCAGAAATACAGGGAGGCATTGGAGTTTCAGGAATTATTCCCACCGTATACCCTTCCTCTGTTGAAACGATGCGTGAGAATATGCTCGCAATTAAAAGGGCAATGGAAGTTCAAAAAACAGGAGGCAAAAAGCAGAAGGCAGAAGCAGAAATTATCGGTATTCATCTTGAAGGCCCCTTTCTTAACCCTGCCAGGTGCGGAGCGCTTCATGCAGGCTCATTCATTAAACCGAATGAAAAAGATTTTCAAAAAATCATTAACGGATTCGAGGATGCAGTAAAAATAATAACTGTTGCGCCGGAGCTTGAAGGAGCTACAAAACTTATTAAAACCATAACTGATACGGGAATTATCGCAAGCATGGGTCATTCGGATGCCACATATTCCGAAGCAGAAGCCGGTTTTCATGCAGGTGCAAAGGGGATCACTCATATCTTCAATGCAATGAGGGGCATTCATCACAGGGAACCGGGCATTGCAGGCTTCGGGCTAATGAATAAAGATATTTATATTGAGGTAATCGGCGATCCCTTCCACCTTGAACCAAAGATAATTGAGTTTATTTTCTCAGTAAAGAATCCTGAAAGAATAATCATTATTTCAGACACAGTAAAAAATGCAAAGACAGAGTCCGTTTCTCACGGGATTACCAATGAAGAAAACAAACTCCTCGGCGGTGCCATGACGATTAATGAATCAGCAGAGAGATTAATCCGCATGGGACTGGATGAAGAGATTGTTTTAAAGGCTATATCTGAAAATCCGGAAAGATATCTGCAGATGGGGAGCACATAACTTCTGCGCTCCATTGCTATTTTTATACAATTAGACTCCAATGTAATTGATATTCAATTTTAATTACATTGGAGAGTTCCTAAAGACAATAGTGTATGAGATACGGAGATATGTAAGAGAACAGGAAGGGACAGGGAAGGCCCTTTTAGAGACTCTTAAAAAAGCCTTCCCTTACCAGACTATGCTCTCCTGTTTCTTTTAAAGTATCGCCTTCCTGCTAATAGTGTTCCGCCGGCAATAAATAAAATAGAACTTATCGGCTCGGGGGCCACGGCTGTACTGTAGGCCAGTGTTGTATCGAAACTCGCTGCACCAATGTGAGAGGCAACATCAGCGGATACTCCAAAATCAACCGAAATTTCATTTCCAGGTGTTGTAGAAACAATTATAGATATTGGATCGTTACTGAGAGATAATCCGGAATTATAGAGACTTGTACCATCAGTCAGATCATTAACATATAGCCAATAACTAACGGCGGCGTCAGAGGAGACAGATGTCAGAGAATAAGTAAAAATGAATAAAGGATTGGTCGAGGTTGCTGTATATGTTCCTGAAAATTCTGCCGACGCACCAACTTCAGACCAGTAATCCAGATAGCCGTTTATATTCATGTCAGAACTTGTGATGGTGCTGGTGATTTCATTTATATAACCGGATGAATTATAGGCTTCAGAAGCACTTACCGGAAGTGGTGGCCCATATTGCGTGTCCGTACTACTCTCACCCCTCGCGATTGCAGTATATTGCTCGGATAACCAGGGAACTGTGTCAGCGCCTGCTATTACCGGCAGGAACAGAAAAGCTACAGCCAAAATGGTTGTTAAAAAAATTCGTTTAGACCTCATTGTTTTTTACCCCCCCTTATGATATTTACAGACACACTGTCTTATGTTATTGAAAATTTATCAAGGAATAGCGCCAACAGAAAAATGATAAAATAATTTTTATCTTTTTTTCGCTTTCCTGTCTTAATATACGAAATTATTGTTGAATGTATCTATATAAAAATAGTTTGATTTCACTAAGAGTTGATATAATCAATATAACATATAACAGCTCGCTTTGCAATAAAAATTATCTTCCCTCCTGTGATTCAGACAACAGGGAGTAATAATAGCAAGAGCGGGATGGTGAGAGGCTTTTTATGTTATGATTAAAAAAATCAAAGGATTTTCTGAATGCAAATATCATTCAAAATACCTGACAAAATAACATTTGAAAGAATCCGTCAAAGAAAAAGGCCGGTTATAAGATGAGCAAGACAAAAGACTTTGAAGAACGATACAGGAAGGGTGACCTGCCCTGGGACACAGGCAAGCATGATAAAAACCTGGAGCAGGTAATAAAAGAACACTCTATCCCGCCGTGTTCCGTACTGGAGCTCGGAGCAGGCGCAGGCAGTGATGCAGTCTGGCTGGCCAGACAGGGATTTAAAATAACAGCCATGGATATTTCTCCTACTGCTGTAGAGATTGCACGCAGGAAAGCCGCAGATGCCGGCGTCCGGATTGAATTTATTGTTGCAGACGTCCTGAAGGATAAGATTCCACCGGGCCCTTTTGATTTTGTATTCGACCGCGGCTGTTTTCATATCTTTGATCTGCCGGAAGAAAGGTCACATCTGGTTGAGATCATCCGGAACCACCTGAAACCTCATGGATACTGGTTCAGTATCATTGGCAGTACGGATGGGGCAGAGCGTGAACATGGACCGCCAAGAAGATCTGTTTTTGATATTGCATCAGCGGTTGAATCCCGGTTTGAAATTATTTCCCTTAAAGTTATTTACCTGGACACAAACCTTCCGGAAGCGCCCCGGGGCTGGGCCTGCCTGATGCGCAGGCGTAAATAGATCAGATAGTTTGTAATTCCAAAATGATTCGAGGTGACTATATTATAATGGTTAATGCTATCATGCAATTTTTTGAAAAACATGTAAAACCCCATTCCGTCAGTCCGGACAAAGTGTCTGAACATTCTGTCCGCATTGCAACAGCTGCGCTCCTTATAGAAATGATGAGGGCTGATACAAAGATCAGCCAGGATGAACAAAGGACGATCACAAATACTATCAGGTCAAAGTTCGGTCTCAACGAAGAAGAAACCGGCGCACTGCTAAAGCTTGCTGAAGAAGAAATCCGGGAAGCTACCGGCTATTTTGAATTTACTTCCATGATTAACAGGGGTTTTACGTATGAGCAGAAGATAAAAGTAATCGAGCACTTATGGGATGTTGCCTTTGCAGATGCAATCCTGGATAAACATGAAGAATATATGGTGCGCAAGATTGCCGGCCTTATACATGTCTCCCACAAGGACTTCATTGAAGCCAAACTCAGAATCCGGGAGATGACGCTGTCATAGCGTTTGAATCAGGGAAGCTCAGGAAACAGTTTCCTTTTCAGGCCTCTCAGGAGAGGGGAATTTATCCGCCTGCTAACTGCCACAGGAACGTAATGAGACCTGTAAATATAAAATTGCTGTCAATAATTGCCTCGAATAACGTGCCCGGCTGGACTCTCCGTTTCTGGAAAACAAAAAAACAGATTACTATGAAGGCCGGAGAAAGGATTAAATAGTAGCCCAGGGTCGGCACAAGCTCAAAGGCGGCGGATAAAAACATAAATGTTCCTGTAATAATAGCGAGAATCAGCAGCATCAGCTGTGTCTGCTTCGGGCCTATAATTATGGGGATGGTTTCCCTGCCTACTATTCTGTCTCCTTCAATGCTGACAATATCAAATACAATTGACCTTATAAATACCGTTAAAACAACAAAGACTAAAACCGACATGGACTTATAAGAGAAATAAACTTCCCGGTTCAAAATAGGAATCAGGACTATTACCCACGCCCAGGCCAATGATACGAGGAAATCTTTTGAACCGGGCAAATCTTTAAGTCTCTTGTATTTAATGTAAGACTGCAGCCTTTCGGGGACAATTCTTATACTGTATATGATGCCCATTAAATAGGAAAACAAAAGAAAAATAAAATCCATAAATCCAAGTATATACGAGAGAGATAAAGCGGCAAGTGATGCTATAATTGCGGAAACGATGAGAATTTTTTCATAATCCTTGAAGAATCTCGTTCGCGCGGGGTCAAAAAATTCGTCTTTTAATCTCTCATTATATCTGTTGAAAGCATGCACGGCAAAGACATAAAAGAAGGCAATGGATAAAATAGTGGCAGAAGGCTTAATCCCCTGAAATACCAGGCTTGCATAACACATGCTGACAGCGCCGAGGCTCAAATACAGAGTGCTTTCGACCATGAATTCCCCGATATTTTCAAAGAACCTGTATAATCCGCTCTTTCTCTTTTTTAAGAGATATTTTATTCTATCGATTACTTTATTGATGACCCAGTTGGGAGTGGAGGCCCCGGCCATTACCCCGATATTCTCATATTTCTCCAGACCGAGACGATCAAGCTCGCCTTCCTCTTCAATATGAAAAGAGGGTACCCCGGTAGAAAGGGATATCTCGTACAGTCTTCTTGTATTGGCGCTGTTTTTGCCCCCTACAATAACCATTGCATCAACCTCTTCCGCAAGCTCCAGAACCTCTCTTTGCCTCATACTGGTCGAATCACAAATGGTGTCAAAAATCTTGATGTCGGGTATTTTGCTCCTTATTTTTTCAACTATTCCCTGGAAAATTTTTCTGTCCTGCGTTGTCTGTGCAATAATACAGGCTTTATCCATTTCCGGCAGGTTCTCAGCATCGGCGATATTTTCAACAACAAAACCTTTTCCACCTGCATATCCAAGCAGGCCGTTCACCTCGGCATGTCCCCTGTCTCCGACAATAATTGCTTTATATCCTCCCCTTATCTCCTTTTTTAATATGGCATGCGCCCTTGCAACATGAGGGCAGGTGGCATCACATATGACATTGCCCGCATCCTTTATTTTTTTCCGCTCTTCAGGGGCCACTCCATGCGCCCTTAAAATTACAGTTGCATTTGAGGCGGAATTATTGCCGAGGATCTCCACGCCCTTTTGTTTAAGCATTTCTACTGCCTGGGGGTTGTGAACCAGGGGACCGTAAGTATACAGCTTTCCTTTTTTTCTGTTGGCTGTGTCAAGGACGATGTTCATTGCCCGCCGCACTCCCATGCAGAAACCGGCGGTTTTGGCAAGCTTAACTTTCAATAATGATCTCCTTAAATGCCTGGTGAAGAAGTCAGGAGTCAGTAGCCGGAATCCGGAATTGTTAGTCTTTAGCTTTTTCTCTTTTCATTCTGACTCCTGACTCCTGACTACTGACTTCCTGGTAAATATTTTCCCTATAGGTGAACTATTACCTTTGATATAGTCTGCAACTTTTCTCCTGTACGCCCGGTTAAGCATTTTTGTGATTTTGCCCGGCACCGGGCTTATTTTCTTATTGTCTATTTCTGTTACAGGCATAACCTCCATTGTGGTGTTTGAGATAAAGATTTCCTGTGCATTGTATATTTCTTCAGGCTTGAATTTTCCTTCCATGGTTTTAATGTTTAATTCCTTTGCAATATCCAGTATTATCCTTCTTGTTATTCCATCTAAAATGCCGGTATTTATTGACGGTGTACAAAGGACATTATTTCTTGCAAAGAAAATATTCGAAACCGTCCCTTCTGCAATGCAGCCCCTGTAATTCAGCATTATCGCTTCATAGGCATCCGCCTTTTTGGCCTCTATTTTTGCAAGGATATTATTTAGAAAATTGAGGGATTTTATTTGCGGGTCAAGCGCTTTATTGTAATTTCGCCTTGTATTGACAATCGCAACCTTGACCCCTTTCCGGTAATATTGCCCAGGGTATTTTTTGAAAGCAGAGGAGAATATAACAAAAGTCGGTTTTGGGCACAGATCAGGGTCCAGTCCCGGCGGCCCTGCACCTCTTGATACTGTTATTCTTATTACTGCATCATCAAGCCTGTTTGCTTCCATTGTCTTATAAACAGCTTTTTTTATCGTACCCGGTTTTGGGGGAATCGTGAGGCCGATCATTGAGGCGGAGCGGAAAAGTCTGTCCATATGCTCATCAAGCATAAAAACCGTCCCTTTATATGCCCTCAGGGTTTCATAAACCCCGTCACCATAGAGAAATCCATGGTCAAAAACAGAGATCAGGGCCTTGCCCTTTGGAACGAGTTTATTATTAAGATATATCATGGAATCAGTTTATCACGCTAATAGCGTATTTTTCACCCCTCCGCCCTTATTGACCTATTTGCCGTATAATCTCTACAATAATCTAAATCCATCAAGGAGGTAAAAAATGGAGAAATGGGAATGTACTGTTTGCGGCTATGTTTATGATCCTGAAACAGGGGACCCTGACAATGGGATAGCGCCCAATACACCTTTTGATAAAATCCCCGATGACTGGGTCTGCCCTGTCTGCGGGGCCGCAAAAGACCAGTTTGAAAAAGTCGAATAAGGGTATGAATGATTCAGGCAGCAGGGGTAATTCATGAATTGCCCCTGCTGCTGTTAAATTCTTCTTCCGCCTCCTGCACCAGTCGCGCAGGGTCATTCATATATCTCGGTGAAAAATGGATTGCTTCAAGCCTTCCTGCTCCGGCTTTTCCGGCAATCCTGCCGGCTTCTTTGGCAGTCAAATGATAACGCTCTTTTGCCCTGTCTCTGTCTTCATCTGAAAAATAGGTTTCTATGTAAAGAATATCCGAGCCCCTTGCCAGGTTAACAATTTTTTCTGTATTTTCCTCACTGCCGGCAGCATCAACAACATAGGAGAGTTTTTGCCCCCTCGTTATATTTGCCACATGCCTCAACTCTGAAAAAGCATAAGCCTTTCCGTTGATCGTAAAAACCCTGTCATCCGTATTTTCCCGAATGGCTGTCTTGAGTTCCCTGAGCCATGGGCCGACCGGAAGATTCAACCTGCCCAGTTCAGCCTTATCAATGTTTATATGAGAGTCCTCCTCAAGGCTGAATGCCAGGCACTGAATTTGATGGTCAAGGATTACAGCCGAAACCGAACAAAAAGAATCTTTCATAAGCGAGCCGTAAAAGGGCTCTGCCTTTAAGTCCTCGCGCCTGAAAAAGTTTTTTGCCCTGAAAACCGCTTTTTTTATGAGTTTATCCTCAACTTCCGCAACCTGAATAACAAAAGGATAATCCCCTGTGAGATTCCATGTATAACTTCTCAGCTTGCCCTCCACACAGTTTATGAACCCTTTTGGGCCGTAAAATCTTAAAGGGCCTTCTTTTTTCAGGCTGACCCTTAATATATTGTCAAAACCGATGAAATGGTCAATATGTGTGTGCGATACAAAAATATCGGTTGTCTTGAGAATGTCCCCCGGAGAAAGACTCGTAGTAAACCCCAGATCAAACATCAATGCCCGCCCCTCCCTGATGACCCTGACATAGAGACCGGGGTCATCAAAAGGTCCGTTGAGAAGCCTTGTATGGAAAGAAGGTTTCATGGAAAATTATAGCCTAATTAATGATATAATATGAACACGTCATTAATCGATTAACCGATAACAATTCCTCAGGGAGGTTTGAATGCCTGAACTAAGAAAAGATCCCATTTCCGGCAGATGGGTTATTATTTCAATTGAAAGGGGCAAGCGCCCGTCTGACTTCGGCATGCGGGTTTCGCCAAAAAAAGGCGGCTTTTGCGCTTTCTGCGAAGGGAACGAACACACTACCCCGCCCGAGATATTAGCCTTCAGGTCTGATAAGGGGGAACCGAATACCCCTGGCTGGACATTGAGAGTTGTATCCAATAAATTCCCGGCCCTGAACGTCGAAGGGCAGCTAAACAGATCAGGCGATGGTATATTTGACAAAATGAACGGTGTCGGCGCTCATGAAGTAATAATAGAATGTCCGGATCACAATCTCACACTTTCAACAATGTCCCTGAAATCCGTGGAAGACGTTTTATGGGCATTTCACCATAGAATCACGGACCTCAAAAAAGACAGTCGCTTCAGGTATGTTCTTGTCTTCAAAAATGAAGGCGATGAGGCCGGTTCGTCTCTTGAACATACCCACTCCCAGCTTATAGCCCTGCCTATTGTTCCCCACCTGGTTGAGGAAGAGCTCTTTCAGGCAAAACAGTATTATGAATATAAAGAAAGATGTATTTTTTGCGACATAATACATCAGGAGACAGCAGACAAAAAAAGGGTCATTTCGGAAAATGATGACTTTATTGCCCTTGCACCATTTGCACCGCGCTCACCGTTTGAAACAATGATATTGCCGAAAAGACATGAATCCAGTTATCTGCCTGACGGCAAATTCAGCCTTTTAGCTCAACTCCTCCAGCAAACATTGAAGCAGATAGATAAAATCCTTGACCTGCCTCCATACAACATGATGATCCATACATCGCCTTTTAAAAACGAGGAAAATGAATATTATCACTGGCACATGGAAATAATACCGAAACTCACAAAGATTGCAGGTTTTGAATGGGGTTCAGGTTTTTATATCAACCCGACGCCTCCTGAAGAGGCTGCAAAATTTTTGAGGGAAGCCGAGATATAGAATTAAAATAAATATTCAGATACTGAAGTGTTTTAATCTATTTAAATTTATTTTGATTTTTCGGGATTTGCAATTGAATAATTAAAAGTTCAAGGTTTGATCTGGAATATGGCTGAATTGACTGAAAGAAAGCGGCAAATGGATAAATCCCTGGAAACGGAAATTCTGATCAGGATTGCACAGATTGCGAGCTCAACGCTTGAGCTGAGAGAAATCCTCGATACAATCACCCATGTTCTGGCAAACACCCTTAATAAAGATGTCTGCTCCATCTGTCTGATTAAACCGGAAAGGAATGTTATCTGTATTGAGGCTGCAAAAGGCGTGAGCAAAGAGTCCATTACGGTGTTTTGCCTTAAGGATGACGATGGAACCATTAATAATATGTTTAAAGACCTCAAACCAATAGTACTGGAAGATATCAGAAAGGCCCCTCACATCAAGGCGATTCTCAAACCTGAGGCGGATGACCTGCTTTCTTTGCTCGCAGTCCCGATCATAAGAGAAAATGAACCGATAGGCATTCTTATGTTTCAGACGAGAGAGACTTATATTTACAGCCGGGAGGAGATAAACCTTCTTACAATCATCTCCCATAATATCAGCGCCGCCATCCGGAATGCAGAGCTTTACAGAAATGTCAAAACCCAGCTTGACGAGCTGAAGGTTATACATGAAATCGGCAAGGCTATCACCTCTATCCTGAATATTGATGACCTGCTCCCCCACATATGCAAAGAGGTATCAAAAGTTTTTAATGTAACGGGATGCATCCTCAGGCTCATTGAGGGAGAAAATCTTCAGATAAAGGCCGCGTATGGATTGCCGGACAAGATCAAACAGGAAACGGATTTCCAGCTCGGAGAAGGAATAGCGGGATATGTGGCGCTGACGGGTGAAGCACTGTTGATAGATGACACCTCCAGGCTGCCTGATAATTTGCGTGTACCGGGGATTGAGGCGACATCCGTAATTTGTGTTCCGCTTACAATCGGCGAGCGTATTATCGGCACACTGGGACTCTATGATAAAAAAGACGAATGGGGGCTTGCAATTTTCACACAGGATGATCTGGACTCTTTAATGACCTTTGCCTCTGTCTCAGCCATTGCAATTGAGAATGCAAGACTGTACAGGGCGGAGATAGAAAAGGAAAAAGAGGTTACACAAACAAAAGATTATCTGAAAAGTCTCATAGACGATTCTGCCGACGCCATCATTACATCGGATACCGAAGGCATTATCACTTCATGGAACAAAGGCGCTGAAAATATTTATGGCTATACTGAAGATGAAGTAATAGGCAAGTTTCTCCCTATGGTACCCCCCTTTCTTATCGAAGAAGAAAAAAATTTTATACGCCAGATACAACAAAAAGAGACATTAAGAAATCTGGAAACAATAAGACAGACAAAGAACGGCAGACTTATTGAAGTAAGCCTGACTCTCTCTCCAATACTTGACTCTTCAGGAAATGTCACTGCTATAAGCGGTATCTCCAGGGATATATCCGAAAGGAAAATGGTCGAGAAGGAGTTAATCAGAAAAAACCAGGAATTATCAAGGTTATTCTTTATAAATTCCGTAGTAAGGAGCACACTTGAATTAGACAGGCTTCTTAAAATGGTGCTTACCGTTGTTACAATGGGCGACGGACTGGGATTTAACAGGGCAATACTTTTTCTTGTCGATGAGTCAAAGAAGCTACTGCAGGGGAAACTGGGAGTCGGCCCGGCAAATCCTGAAGAAGCGAAAAACATATGGCTTTCCATGGAAGGCAAGAGCCTGGGTGCAATTATTGAAGAAATAGAAAGCGGCCCTGTGCATCTCGATTCCCATCTCGACAGACTGAGCCGGAGATTAAGTATAAAAATTGACGGAGATTGTATTCTCTCCCGCTGCATAAAGGAGAAGAGGCCTTTCAATATCAGCAATGCAAAAACAGAACCACTGGTAACTCCTTATCTGATCCAGATGCTTGGAGCCGAATCATTCGGCATTGTTCCTCTTATCTCAAGAGATAAGGTAATAGGTCTGATCTGGGTTGATAATCTTTTTACGGGCAGGCCCATCAAAGACGAAGACCTGCAATTCCTGATGGGGTTTTCGAGCCACATTGCTTCAGCTATAGAGAATGCCAGACTCTTTGAGAATGTCTCCCTTGCCCGGGCCGAACTCAGAAACATATTTGAATCAATATCGGACATGGTCTACTTCACTGACAAAGATTACACTGTAAAGCGCATTAACCAGGCTGTAGTGAAGAAAATCGGGAAACCGGAAGAAGAGATAATCGGGGGGAAATGCTACAAAATATTTCATGGGAAAGAAGAACCGTGGGAGATGTGTCCACATTTCAGATCGGAAAACTCAAAAAAGCCTTATGTGGGAGAACTTGAAGACCCTTATCTCGGCGGCACTTTTGTTGTCTCAAGCTCTCCGATTTTTGATTCATCCGGAAATTTTGTGGGGACTGTCCATATTTCACGTGATGTCACAGAGCTTCGCAATCTCAGGGAAAGGGTTGTTCACGCCGAGAGAATGGCCGCTCTCGGAGAATTAGCCGCAAGGGTAGCGCATGAAATAAGAAATCCTCTTATATCTATAGGGGGCTTTGCCAGAAGGCTTGACAAGAAACTCACAGGCAACTCCCAGGAATATGCAAAGATTATCGTTAATGAAGTGAGCAGACTTGAAAATATACTTAAGGAAATATTAGGTTTTGTAAAAAGCTCAAAGGTCAACAAAAGCAGTGTGAACATAAATGATCTGATGAATAATGTTATCGACTTTATTACACCTGAAATGGATGAAAAGGAAAATAAAATAATCAGGGAATTTTCAGAAGTGCCGATCATGGTACTCATAGACCCTGACAGAATAAAAGAGGCAATATTGAATATCGTTTCAAATGCTGCCCAGGCAACCGATCACGGAACAATCAGGATAAGAACGGGGATAGAAGACAATGAAGCGGTTATCGAGCTTACAGACACAGGCTGCGGCATCAGAGATGAAGACCTCAAGAATATCTTTAACCCTTTCTTTACAACCAAAGCGCAGGGCACAGGACTGGGTCTTGCGGTAACACACAAAATTATCCAGGAACACAATGGTAAAATTAAAGTTGAAAGCATATGGGGCGGCGGGACTGCTTTCAGAATCTATCTTCCGTTAGAGGAGGGGCAACCTGATTGATTGTTCAACAGGCAGCAATTAAGGGATATTTAATTATGAACAGAAACATATATTTTGAAAGACATTTCAAAGAAGGGGGGAGGCAGTATGAAACTTCTAATAGTTGATGATGACACAAATATCCAGCGTCTCTACAAAGAGGAGCTAGAGGAGGAAGGATATGATGTCGTTATTGCCAGCACGGGAAAGGATGCACTGGAAATGTTTGAGAAAGAAAATCCGGATATTGTCACACTGGATATACTCATGCCTGATATTGACGGAATAAGTCTTTTAAGAAAAATGAAGGAACAGCGTCCGGATATCCCGATTATAATGTCAACAGCCTATGACTACAGGGATGACTTCGCAGTCTGGGCATCCGAGGCCTATATTGTAAAATCGTCTGATCTCAGTGAATTAAAAAATACCATTAAGAAGCTCATTAAGTAACTACTCAGTCGCAAAGTGGCAAAGGCACAAAGGCACAAAGGGTTACAGAAATACAAGAAAAGTTTTTCATCCTTTTTTTTACTTTGTGCCTTTGCCACTTTGTGCCTTTGCGCCTACCTGAATAGTTGCCTCATTAATGCGATTAAATTTGTATTGTCAACATGATATTGCCTTATTTATATAATCATAAAAAGAGAGTACCGGGACAGGTCTCATTTATCCGCATTTATTAACCTCCTGCAATATCGGATCAACTGCCAAAGGTTTACAAAACAAACCTCAATTGGGTAATATTCAATGGTGGATTTGGAGGCAATCTATTGTCTTTAAAGAGCGCTTGCGCTGATATTGACCTTCTGTATGGAGAGGTGGCCGAGCGGTTTAAGGCAGCCGCCTGCTAAGCGGTTGTGGGGGTCAAACTCCACCCAGGGTTCAAATCCCTGCCTCTCCGCCATAAAGACATTCCCAGGAAGAATGTCTGAACAATTACATGTTCAAAACTGTATAATCATAAATTGAAAAATTTATGTAATCAGATTTAATAAAAATCATTCAGGGAGGGATAACATGAAAAATTTTTTTTTAATACTATCAATAACCGTCTTTCTTTTTTCATTCTGGGCATGTAAGAAGCAGGAAGAACAAACAGTTTCAGAAAGCCCGGCGCCGGCAGGGCCGGTCATGGAGACTCCGTCTGCACCGCCGGGGCATGGGACACCGGGGCAGAAAACCGAATTCCAGGTGGTTGTGCCCCCTGATGTAAAAGAAGAATGGTCGCAGGTAACCATAATTGTCGAAGATAAAAAAGAAAACAGGAAAGAGGAGTTCACTTTAAACATTGGTGATGAGCTTAAAATTCCCGGCTCAAAATTAACTGTTAAAACAGGGCCGTTTCTACCGGACTTTAAAATGAGCGGTACCGTCATTACCTCATCTTCTAATGAGCCGAATAATCCTACCGTAGGAGTGGCAGTCTTTGAAGACGGGAAAAAACTCTTTCCTGCCTCCGGTGAGTGGGGCTGGCTGTACGCAAAGTTCCCCACTGTGCACTCTTTCCAGCATGAGCGTTACGGATTAACATTGAAGGAAGGAATTAAAAAATAAAATAATCTGTTATTTATTCAGGTTTACCGTTATTCTTTTACTTCACGGCGGTGTAGCTCAGTCGGTCAGAGCACGCGGCTCATATCCGCGGCGTCGCTGGTTCAAATCCAGCCACCGCCACCATATATTTTTAAAGCCCTTTCCCTTTCGTTTGATAGACTTATAGTCTGCGGTGATAAAAGGGAAATTTGGAGAGTTTTCCAGGGGATTGTTGGAAACTCGACAGTAGCGAGTTCTGTCATTCCGGCTTGTCCGGAATCTATAACCCTTTGATTTTCCCGGATTCCCGACAAGCGGGAATGACAACTGCGTGGTCATGACGTTTTCTTTAGAATCAACCTGTTAAAAGAGAACTCGGTACTCTTAAGTTGGAAACATTGAGTAAAGAATATCAATTTTTTAAGTAATTGTATGCTGATTTGCCAACATGTCCGGATTCAAGATATCCTCAATGTCCTTTTCAGAAGTGCCTCGTCTATAGTATTAATAAGTTTATCAATGTCAAATGGTTTCATAACGAACGCAAACGCACCTAAGCTGAAGACTTTTCGTATTGTTTCAGGGGGCGCATAAGCAGTCATCATGATAACTTCTGTATCAGGATGCCTCTTCTTTATTTCCCCCAGGGCCGTTATCCCATCTATTCTTGGCATCTTAAAGTCAAGTAATACCAGGTTAACCGAATAATCAGCCATATATTTAAAGGCATCTTCTGCTTCGGCGGCTGTGGCAACGGCATACTTATCTTCCAGTGTTAACCTGAGAGACTCCCGCAGGTCCCGTTCATCATCAACTATTAGAATCTTTGGTATTCCGGACACAGTATTTCCCTCCCCTTGAAAAATTAAAACTTTTAATTCTATTGAAATCTGAATTTTTATCCCCTGGAATATTCAACTATGCACATATACTTTATTGCTGTCTCGTTTTGTTTTTTTTATTTTTCTTACTACCGGGAAGAGTGTCGGTTTAATAAACCCTTTTCCCAGGTTCCATTGACGCCCCTGTCAAAAAAATATAAAATGTAGAGCGAAGGGTTTCCACCACCCTTCGCCCTAAAAAGAAGCATCAGGCAAAGCCATGATGCTCCCGGAGATAAAATTTGTTATATAATGGAAAATATTGCCACGCCACCTTTTTGAATCCTGTCCTTATTGAACGGCCCGGGAGCAATCTTTTTTTATCGAATACCCTGTCTATAAATTGTTTAATTGGTTTGTATTCAAGGATACCTTCGATAAGACTTAATTTGACTGTAGAGAAAAGAAACTTGCTTGCAGCACGAGCCGGCTTGATATCTTTATGCGTCGTTAATATCATAATCTTTCGCCTATCCCCTTTTTATCTCAAAAAATTGAGTATTAATACATTAGAAGAATATAAACGAATGATTAAATTATTGTCAAGTAAAATTTACCTATGTCTATTAATTTATGCGAACGGATAAAATTGGCGAGGATAAAGGCAGGTTTTACTCAGGGCGAGCTCGCTAAAAAGCTTGGTATTACTTATCCCACGTTAAATAAATATGAACGGGGGCACAGAGTGCCGAATGCTGTGCTTCTTAGCCATATGACTAAGCTTCTTGGATGTGATCCCGGCTGGCTGCTTACAGGCGAAAGCGGAAAGCCTGTTAGAGAGTCTGTTCCGAAAGCAATATCAGTAATCCAAATTCCTGTTATTAGTAGAGTTCCGGATGACTTTCCTGAACATGTTTCCGAGGAAATTATTGAATACATAAGCCTCCCGGATATACCCCGGGGAGCCTATTCTATAATTCTCAAAGGGGAAAGCATGTCTCCTGCTATACGGGATAGTGATTATGTTGTTTTCGTGCCGGATGAAGATATTAGAACCGGAGACATTGTAGTAGTAAATGACGAGTGGGGTGAATCCATACTTAGAAGATATCGCAAAAAGAATATGAAAGTTTTTTTAATCAGCGATAATCCTGAATATCCAGCTCTCAAACTTGATAAGAACTACAAAATAATAGGAAAGGTAATAGCAGTTTGGAGGAAAATAAGAATTTAATTCATTTTCTTTCATTTTTTTATCTTCGAGCCTTGCTCAAGCCGAACAAGCCTGGCACAGGGACGTCCACGATATGTAATAATGACCTCCTCTCACAAACTAAAAAATAATCAAAGCCCAAAAGGTCTTTGCTATCCCGCATTCACTTTAGCAGTTTGTCAGGTTATATTTCTCTAAGAAACCATCAGGGATATCAGAATGTTTTCTTCCTGAAAGACCAAAATAGTACAAAGGCTTACCATCCATTGACATTCTGTGGCGGTAGCGTTCCAAATGGTAAATATCCAGATACTTTGAAAATATCAGTTCCCGAATCATTCGTGAAAATCCCGATGTGTCCGTATGATCTAAAAAAGTCTCTTTGATATTAAAAGCAACCCATCCTTCACTCTGGATAAGGTTGAAAGCTGTAAGAAAAGCCTTAGGCGGGATATCACCAAAACCAAGAGCTGCAACTGTTGTTAAGCAGTCCGGCATCCATGACGCTATTTCATCGTGAAGATCTTCATTAAGATTACAAAAGTCTGCAACATAATACGCATCATAAACCCCTAATCGGTCTCTTTCTGTTGCTTGCTGTGCTTCATCAATGATATCCACACCAATTAACCTCGAAACACCATGCTTTTTTAATGTTTCTCCCATCATTCCATTGCCTGCACCAAGATCTAAAACCCGTAACTCGCTAAGATTGTATTCAGATTGACTCAGGCTATGTTTCAGGATTTCTGATACCTTTGTTGGAGATTGACATTTCAATCGCTCATAGAACAGTTGTTCATATAAACCTGGTTTATTATAGATGACATCATAATCATGAAAACGGATTTTCTTCTTTCCTGCAGGCTCAATTAAATAAAAAAATACTTCATCCTGCTCAAGTTCTTCTGTTTCTCTTTTGGGGAACTGTATTCTGTGTCGTTTTTTCATTATTTTCCCTTTCTATATATAATTTAGACCCGGCCTGAGTCAGTGATGCAGACCTTTAGGATATTAAAATGCCTGAAACTTTTTAAAAAATAAAAACCATCAAAATCCAGATCTACAACTGTGGTCTGCAGTCACTGCACTCTGTGTACGCCCGGCATGGGCGTGAACTAAAGGGGCGAAAGATTCCTGTAGATGAACTCTGCAAGGTTTATTAATATTAGCAAAAGTATTAGCCTAAGGCAAGTCGAAGACCCGGTTCGCAGGACAAAATCGGTGAGGTTTTGTCCGGAGGTCAAAGCGACTCT
This sequence comes from bacterium BMS3Abin06, assembly GCA_002897895.1. Classification (GTDB taxonomy): domain Bacteria; phylum Nitrospirota; class Thermodesulfovibrionia; order UBA6902; family UBA6902; genus BMS3ABIN06. The sequence continues at coordinate 40,335 of BDSY01000019.1, read as the reverse complement.
CAGAGAAGACCCGCATCGGGAAGCCTGCGGCAAAACGGTGAGCCTGCCTGTCCTGATTATCTGTTATATGTTCATGGCCGATAATCTTTTCGGGTTTTAGACCGGAAGGATATTATTGACCTTAATAATATTGCAAAAAAAGGGCAGGTAAGCATGGGCAATTCATGAATTGCCCCTGCATCGCTACTTCATCTCGTTTCTGCCTTCAAGGGCCTTTGAGAGAGTCACTTCATCTGCGAATTCAATATCTCCGCCGATCGGCAGACCATAGGCAATCCGGCTGACTTTCACTCCTGCGGGTTTCAAAACCTGTGATATATACTGGGCGGTGGTTTCGCCTTTTGTATTCGGATTTGTCGCAATAATGACTTCCGATATGTTGCCCTCTTTGACTCTTTCAACTAATTCGTTTATCCTGAGCCTTTCGGGAGTGATGCCGTCAATAGGGGAAAGCGCCCCGAGAAGCACGTGGTAGAGTCCGTTGTAGATTTTCGTATTTTCAATAACTATGAGGTTGCTCGGCTCCTCGACTACACATATCTTCTCCCGGTTTCTGCGGGGGTCGGTGCAGAGTGAACAGACTTCATCTTCGGTTATATTAAAACAATGCTTGCAGAAACGCGCCTTTTCCTTTATTTTAATGATGGCATTGGCCATGGAGAGCGCTTCTTCACCAGGCATTCCCATAATGAAAAAGGCGAGCCTCTGGGCGGTTTTCCTTCCAATGCCCGGAAGCCTCGTGAGCTCGATTATGAGGTTTTCAACAACACCGCCGCTCATCCGCCGAACAGGTTTCCCATGCCCGGGATGTTCATGCCCCCCGTAATCTTGCCCATGTCATCACTTACCATTTGCTGCGCCCTGCGCAGGGCTTCATTTACAGCGGCAACCACGAGGTCCTGAAGCATTTCAATATCATCCGGATTTACAACACCCTTCTCAATTTTAATGGAAACGATCTCCATCGCACCATTTGCAACGGCAACAACCATGCCTCCTCCGGCAGCCGCCTCAACGGTCTTCTTTTTCGATTCTTCCTGGATTTTTCCCATTTCCTGCTGCATTTTCTGGGCCTGTTTCATAAGGTCTCCAAGCATTTTCTTAGACATAAAAACCTCCGTTTTTGTTATTGCTGATAATTGCAAACACGCCTGAAAGCGTATATTTGCACTACTCTGAATTCTCCTCAAACGGCTTGACCTTTAACAGGGAAGCGTTGAATATCCTCATTGCATCTTTGACTACAGGTTCTGAGAAAACCTCTTCTTTTATCTTTTTGATATCTTTTTTCGATTCTTCTTTGGGTAAAGAGAGGATTTTCAATTTAAGGTTGTGCCCGCTTATTTGCTTCAGTACAGGTTTTATGATCGAGGATTTGCTCTTTATGGAATCTGCAAGTACCGACATTCCTCCATTGAATCCTATCGCAAGCTCTGTTTCATTAATGTTCATGACTTTTGCCTCTGCAAGTTTGCAGGCAAGAAGGTGATCTTCAGAATCGATTTTTTCAAGTAATCTCTGCCATACCTCTTCCTTTGCGGGCATGCCTGATTTAGTGCCTGCAGCAGGAGGTTTCGGTATTTCCGTTTTTTTTTCCGTAACAGAAACAGTATCCCTGGATAAAGGTTCCGGTGACCGGACATCTTCGGGTACGCCTGAGCCGTCTATCATTTTTAATATGTCTTCGACGGATGCCATGCCCTTTATAAAAGACATTCTTAATAGGCCGAGTTCGAGTGAATATCTCGGATTTACGGCATTTCTGACCTCGCCTTCAAGCCTGAGAAGTTCTGTCAGGAGCAGGGTCAGTTTTTCTATATTGGTGCCTGATGAAAGACTCTGCAGTCTCTGTACCTCCTCCCGGTTAAACTCCAGGAGTCCTTCAGCATCTTCAGTTACCTTTACTACAGCTATGTTTCTGAAATGTTCAACGAGTTCCTTAGTCAACTGCCTCAGATCGCTCCCCCTGTCCGACAATTCTTTTATTATGGATAATGTCCTCGATATATCGCCTGAAAGAATGGTTTCCGAAAGATTCAGTATAATGTCGGTCTCCGGCAGGCCCAGAAGGGTTTGAAGCTCTTTTTCCGTGATCTCATCGCTGAAAGAAAATGCCTGGTCTAAAAGGGTAAGGGCGTCTCTCATGCCGCCGTCCGCAGCCTTTGCTATCATTTCAAGGGCGCCTTCTTTGATGTTGATCTTTTCCGTGTCCGTAATTTTCCTGAGCTGCTCTTTTATCCTGTTTTTCGTTATCCTCCGAAATGCATGATGCTGGCAGCGAGACAGAATTGTAGTTGGTATTTTCTTTGGTTCAGTTGTGGCAAAAATAAAGATCACGTGGGGCGGCGGCTCTTCAAGGGTTTTCAGGAGCGCATTAAAAGCCGATGAGCTTAACATATGAACTTCGTCAATTATGTATATTTTATATTTCCCGCCTGAAGGGGCATACTTTACAGTCTCTCTTAATTCCCTTACAGCCTCAACGCTGTTATTGGATGCTCCGTCAATTTCAAACACATCTACTGACGCGCCTTCAGTTATGGCCTTGCAGCTCCGGCATTTGCCGCAGGGCTCACTGCCGGATCTTTGCTCACAATTAAGGGCCTTGGCCAGAATCCGCGCTGAAGAGGTTTTGCCTACACCTCTCGGGCCTGAGAATAAATACGCATGCACTATCTTTTCACCTGACAGCGCATTCTTGAAGGTTTTAACTACCGCTTCCTGGCCGATAAGGTCGTCAAAACCCTGAGGCCGCCATTTCCGTGCAAGTACGATGTAGCTCATAATTTATAAAATAGGATTCAAGGATTCAAGGGTTTGAGAAAACTTTACTAATAAATGCCCCCTTGAACCATGTTTTTTTTAAACAGCCAGGCCGTCAGGTAATCCTGCGGCACCCAGAGTAACCGCTTACCGTTGCTTCCTTCCGGACCTGGCGGAGTTCACAGCACCCTGTCGCACAGGGCCCAATGGCCTGACTGTCAAATACAGTTATCAGCGATCAGCTTTCAGCAAATAGCAAAAGAGTTATACAAAAAAACAATTATATCAAACTTATAGCTGATAATAGCTGACAGATGATCCCTCTCTTTCACTGGCGGAGAGGGAGGGATTTGAACCCTCGAGACGCTGTTAACGCCTACACGATTTCCAGTCGTGCTCCTTCAGCCGCTCGGACACCTCTCCAACTGCTTTAAAAATCAACATAAGCATTATATTTCAAGCACTTATATGCTTGAAGGCAAATTTGTCAAAATCAAACAGAATCGCTCAAAATAGAGATTTGCCTCATGTCATGTAGTTTAACATTTTTCAGTCCTGCCTTATCAGCATATTTCCTGAACTTCCCTGATACTTCCAAGGAATACTTCTAACAAGACAAAACATGCGGTTTTTTTGTAACGTCTCATAACAGGAAATTTTATTACATTCATCTCACAAATCGCAACCTTGCCGGATGCATGGATGCATCTTTACCGGGTACCGGAGAATGAAGGGACCGGAGCATGAAATTATCCATACTCTCACAGTCTGCATACCATTTTTCCCTTAGCCTTCCTGCGTATATGCTGCCATCGTTTATATATTTTATAAGTGTATTTTTCGACTTACAGCCTTCAAAACAATACTTTCTGCTTGCCGAATGCCTCAGTTTCCGTTAAAATGAAGCATCTTGATTGTACGGGCTAATCCGGGGAGTTATGTAGCCACCAATAAACATCCAAAAGGAGCATCTCATTGAATAATTTCAACGGAAAGGTCAGTTTTATCTGGTCGGTAGCCGACCTGTTGCGGGGGCCATACCGTCCCAATCAATACAAAGATGTCATGCTGCCCCTGACCGTTCTCAGGCGGCTTGATTGTGTGCTGGAGCCTACAAAAGACAAAGTTCTGGCAAAGCTTAAGTCTCTGAAGGAAAGCAAGTACAAGAACGTAGAGCTTATCCTCAACAAGGTTGCTAAACAGTCCTTTCACAATACAAGCAAGTTTACCTTTGAAAAACTGAAAGGCGATCCAAACAACATCGCTGCCAACCTGACCCATTATATTAAGGCTTTTTCCAGCCGTGCCCGCGATATTATCGACCACTTCGGATTTGAGGAACAGATTGTGAAACTCGATAAGGCAGACCGTCTTTATCTGCTGGTTTCAAAGTTCTGTGAGATAGACCTCCATCCTGATGTTGTTTCAAATATTGAGATGGGATATATTTTTGAAGAGCTGATAAGAAGATTCAATGAAGCCAGCAATGAGGAGGCCGGTGATCATTTTACACCGCGCGAGGTTATCCGCCTCATGGTCAATCTGATCTTTGCCCCGGACAACGATGTTCTCACAACCAGAGGAATCGTCAAGACTCTCTACGATCCGGCCTGCGGCACAGGCGGGATGCTGTCCATATCAGAGGAATATCTCCGGGAACTGAATCCGGACGGAAGCCTTGAAGTTTTTGGACAGGATTATAATGATCAGGCCTATGCTGTATGCGGCTCCGACATGATGATCAAAGGGCAGAATATTGATCATATCCAGTTCGGTGACAGCTTCACCGGCGACCGGTTTCCTTCTCATCAGTTTGATTATTTACTCGCCAATCCCCCTTTCGGTGTTGAGTGGAAGCCTGAGGAAAAGTTAATCAGGAAGGAACACGAAGAGCAGGGCTATGGCGGACGATTCGGCGCAGGGCTTCCGAGAATAAATGACGGCTCCCTGCTGTTCCTTCAGCATATGATCAGCAAGATGAAAGATTCAAAAGACGGCGGTACCCGCCTCGCTATCGTTTTCAACGGCTCGCCCCTGTTCACCGGCAGCGTGGGATCGGGTGAGAGCGAAATCAGAAAATGGATAATAGAAAACGACTGGCTTGAGGCGATCATCGCCCTTCCTGACCAGCTCTTTTATAACACAGGCATTTTAACCTATATATTTGTGGTTACAAACCGGAAGGGAAAGTCCCGGCGCGGGAAGATACAGTTAATCAATGGAACCGGGTTTTTTAAAAAGATGCGGAAGAGTCTCGGGAACAAAAGAAATGAAATCAGCCCTGAAGACATTGATGCCATTACGCGCCTGTACGGCAACTTTAAAAAAGGCGAATACGTCCGGATTTTTGACAATGCGGATTTCGGGTACCGGCGTATAACAGTAGAAAGGCCGTTGAGACTGAATTTCGCGATCAATGATGAGAGACTGGAGCGTCTTAAAGAGACGAAGGCATTTATTAATCCGGCGACAAGTAAAAAACGGAAGGACTCGAAAGCTGCACAGATGGAGATTGAGAAAGGGAAAGAGATGCAGGCGGCAATTGTTGGGGCGCTAAAGAATCTTGAATCTCTGGGCGTTGTTAAGAACCGGGCAAAATTCAGTGAGGCTATGAAAAGCGCATTCAAAAAAGCTAATGTTGCGGTGCCAGCGGCGCTTTTTAAAGCCGTTCTCATGGCGCTGTCAGAGCGGGATGAAGCAGCGGATATTTGTAAGGATAATAAAGGCAATCCTGAGCCTGATCCTGAATTGAGAGATTATGAAAATGTACCTCTCAAGGAAGATATCCATAAATACATGAAGCGTGAGGTCCTTTCTCATGTGCCTGATGCATGGGTGGATGAGAGTAAAACAAAAACAGGCTATGAGATCAACTTCAACCGGTATTTTTACAAATATACGCCTCCACGTCCTTTGGAAGAGATTGAAGGCGATCTAAAGCAGATTGAGAGGGAGATTGCTGATATGCTATCGGAGGTTACGGAATGAGGTTTCATTTATTCAGATTTCTACTGCGCGACGGGTTTATCAACTTGACATTATTACGTAGTTTTATTAAATATAGAATATATAACCTGAACAACACCCGCCTCGCCTCTGCCGGCTTCGGCCGGAAAAGCGCACCCCGGTGGGTTACTTTTTCAAGGGGGCTTAGTGATGAAATACACTAAGCCCCCTCTTGCTATCGACGAGCAGATTAACCTCCTGATATCACGCGGCATCTCAATTCCTGACCGTGCCCGAGCGGCCCGATATCTCTCCCATATAAATTACTACCGTTTGCGGGCATATTGGCTGCCCTTTGAGGAATCCACAGGGAACGAAGATCATATATTCAAAGCAGACACAAAATTCGAGGACGCGCTGACATTATATATCTTCGACCGCAAATTCCGTCTTCTTGTACTTGAAGCAATTGAGCGCATTGAGGTATCTTTCAGAACCCGATTTGCATATGTGCTGGGGAATAAATACGGCAGTCACGCATACCTTAACCCGGACCACTTCAAATCGCCGGATAAGTATCAGCAATGTATTACAAGCCTGCAGGAGGAACTTAATCGAAGCAGGGAGACATTTATTGAGCACTACAAGTCAAAATATTCTGAACCAGAACTACCACCTATATGGGCTGTTTGCGAAGTCATGTCTTTCGGTCAGCTATCAAAATGGTATCAGAATCTTAAATATCACGCAGACCGCAAGGCAATCGCTGATGTGTACAAGATCGATGAAAGAGTGCTTGGCTCGTTCATGCACCATTTAACACATGTTCGAAATCTCGTAGCACATCACAGCCGTCTCTGGAATCGCCGTTTGACTTTCACCATGCGCATTCCACGTTCCCCTGCTGTTATATCAGAATCATTTAATCCTCATAAAGAGCGGAAAATTTATAATACACTTGCGATGCTTTGCTATTTGCTTGCCCTCATGAGTCCCGGCACTACATGGCCTGCGCGATTGAAGGGGCTTATCATCGAGACTGGCCTGGTTGATCCGTCTGTAATGGGGTTTCCGGATAAATGGCATGAACTATCCATCTGGAAGGGGAATGCATGATATATCCTAGATATCCCGGATACAAAGATTCCGGTGTTGAATGGCTGGGGGAGATACCAGAGGGCTGGACGATTCAAAAGCTGAAGTATATAGCTTCCATTAAGTTCAGTAATGTTGATAAGCATACCAAAAAAGAAGAGATTCCAGTGTCTCTTTGTAATTATGTTGATGTTTACTATAACGATTTTATCAATAATGACCTTGAATTAATGAAAGCAACAGCCACTAAGGCTGAAATTGATAAGTTTGCTTTAAAAAAAGGGGACATACTTATTACGAAGGATTCGGAGTCTTGGGATGATATTGCTGTTCCTGCATATGTTAACACAGACTTTGAAGGAGTACTTTGCGGATATCATCTTGCTCAAATCAGGCCTAATATTAAGGTGGCCTGTGGGAAATATATATTCCGAGCATTTTGTTCTTCTGTAATGAATGACCAATTTAAAGTAGAAGCAACCGGTGTTACTCGATATGGGCTGGGTAAGTACTGGCTTGATAATGCATTATTTTTATTACCTCCGAAGGACGAACAAACCGCCATCGCCTCTTTCCTCGACCGCGAAACTGAACGCATTGATTCCCTTATTGCCAAAAAACAACGTCAGATCGATCTCCTGCAGGAAAAACGCTCCGCCCTCATAAGCCATGCCGTTACCAAAGGACTCGACCCCAATGTTAGGATGAAGGATTCGGGGATTGAGTGGCTGGGGGAAATACCGGAACATTGGGATATTTATAGGGCTAAGGTTTTATTTAAAGAAATCAATGATCGTTCTACAACCGGTGAAGAAGAATTGCTCTCAGTCTCACACATAACAGGGGTGACAAAAAGATCAGAAAAGAATGTGAATATGTTTATGGCTGAGTCACTGGAAGGTTACAAAAAATGTGAGCCGGGTGATTTAGTGATTAATACCATGTGGGCATGGATGGGTGCTATGGGGATTGCTTTCGAACCCGGAATCGTTAGTCCCTCTTATAATGTATATAGGCCCCGAACTTCAGATATTGATCCTGGATTTTATGATTACATGTTTCGCACGGGCAGATTCATTGCAGAGGTAATTTGCCAATCAAAGGGTGTATGGTCATCAAGACTTCGTCTATATCCAGAGGCATTCTTTGAGATTCGATTGCCTTATCCGCCGCCTCAAGAGCAACGTGAAATCTTGAAATCAATAATAAAGGAAACCGGGGAATATAGTTTATTACAGCAGAAAATTGAAAAGTCCATTGAAAAACTCCGTGAATACCGCTCCGCCCTGATTTCCGCCGCGGTTACTGGTAAAATAGACGTGAGGGAGGAAACAGCATGATGAGGGTGAGCGTCAAACCGGATATGTTCCGTTGGGCAATGGATCGGGCTGGCCTGAGCGCCGATGACCTGCATAAGAAGTTTTCTAAAATTGGTCAATGGGAGCAAGGTGAGGTCAGTCCCACATTTAAGCAGCTTGAAGCGTTCGCCAAGGCTGTGCGGGTACCCGTGGGCTATCTGTTTCTGCCCGAACCGCCTGAGGAGCAGCTTCCGATCCCGGACCTTCGAACTATTCGCACCCGGAAATTCAGAACCCCGAGTCCCGATCTGCTGGATACGATCTATGCGATGCAGAGGCGCCAGGCTTGGCTTCGCGAGGAGCTGATCGACTGCGAGGCGGAGCCGCTGGACTTTGTGGGAAGCGCTCGCCTGAAGGACGATCCGGAAGACGTCGGACGCGAAATGCGACGCATGGCCGGCCTGGACGATGGCTGGGCCTCGACCGTCCGCACATGGCAGGAGGCAGTCGGCGAGCTGCGCCGTGCTTTTGAACATTTAAGCATTATGGCGGTCATCAATGGCATTGTTGGAAACAATACGCATCGGAAACTGAACGTTGAGGAGTTTCGAGGTTTTGCGCTCAGTGATGAGTATGCTCCCCTTATTTTCATCAATGGAGCTGATGCAAAGTCTGCACAGATGTTCACTCTGGTACACGAACTGGCGCATATCTGGCTTGGAAAAAGCGCCTTGACGGATGCCGGATTGATGTCTCAGCCATCGGAGAACATCGAATCGTGGTGTGACCAGGCGGCAGCGGAATTCCTTGTCCCGGCACGGGAACTGAAAGCATACTGGCCTGATGTCAGGCACGAAGAAACTCGCTTCGAAAAAGCTGCCCGAAGGTTTAAAGTCAGCCCCATTGTTGCAGGTCGTCGTGCGATGGATCTCCGCCTTGTGGAGCGGGATACTTTTTTTGAATTCTACAAGGAATACATTGCAAAAGAACACAGGCAACGTCCTGCCGGGGGTAAGGGCGATTTCTACAACAACCAGAATACACGAGTGTGCGAAATGTTTGCCACGCACGTTATACGTGCCGCAAAGGGCGGACGCCTGAGTTTCAGGGAAGCTTATGATCTGACCGGGCTACATGGGGGGACTTTCCAGGAATATGCGCATCGCCTGGGGGTCGATCTTCCATGAGCCCAAAAACCTCCTACCTATTGGACTCGGACGTATTTATAGCAGCGAAAAACAGCTACTACGCATTCGCAATTTGCCCTGGTTTCTGGGACAGTCTGATTTACCATAATGGTGAGGGAAACATTTTCAGTATTGACAAGGTTAAAGGCGAGCTGCTTGCCGGACGCAAAACCGAAGACCTTGTCCAATGGGTAAAGAATAAACTGCCGCCCGAATTTTTCATTGACACGGATGACGAGGGCGTTATGAGCGCCTATACAGAAGTCATGCTGTGGGTACAACGCAACCAGCAATATTATGATCATGCAAAGGCAAAATTCGCGACTGAAGCAGACGGCTGGCTTGTTGCATATGCGATGGCTCATAACGGCACTGTCGTAACGAATGAGCAGCCGCGTCCTCAGGCCAGGAATCGCATTCTTTTACCAGATGTTTGCTCGCATTTCAACATAATCTATAAGGATATTTTCTTAGTGCTCACTGAGCTGAATGTTAGCTATGACTGGAGAAGACCAAGCTAATGCCCGGAATACATACAGAGGGGACATTTGAATCCGCCATAGAAGATAATCTCCTCACAATGGGCGGATACGTCAAAGGTAATCCCGGCACTTATGATGCGTCACGCGCGCTTAACCCAGCCATCCTTATTGACTTCATCAAGGAGACTCAGCCCAAAGAGTGGGAGTATCTGGAAAACCTGCAGAAAGACAAAGCCGAAGACACACTTCTGGACGACCTTTGCAGGGCTCTTAATTCTGAGCATGAAGGATGCCTGAAAGTCCTCCGGCATGGGTTTAAGTGTTTTGGAAAAGAGTTCAGGGTTGCCTATTTTGCACCGGCAAGCGGCCTCAATCCTGACATTCAAAAATTATACGAAGCAAACCGCCTAACTATGACACGGCAGCTCAAATACAGCGACAAACACAATAACACTCTTGATGTTGTTCTGAGTCTCAATGGCATCCCGGTTGCAACGGCTGAACTCAAAAACCCAATGACCGGGCAGACCTGGAAAAATGCCATTTACCAGTACCGGCATGACCGTGACCCGAAAGACCTGATCTTTCAGTTCAGGAAAAGGACGCTCGTTCACTTTGCTGTTGATCCTGATGAAGTATATATGACGACAAAACTTGCAGGCAAATCCACGCACTTCCTGCCGTTTAACCTTGGCAATAACCTCGGCGCCGGAAATCCGGAAAATCCGGGTGGATACAAAACGTATTACCTATGGGAATACATCTGGCAGCGGGACAGCTTTCTTGATATTCTTGCTCGATTTATTCACCTTGAGATTAAAGAGAAGAAAATAGACGGGAAGAGGATTAAAAAAGAGACCATGATCTTCCCCCGCTATCACCAGCTTGATGCAGTGAGAAAGATTGTGGATGATGCCCGTCAAAAGGGTGTCGGCCATAATTATCTTGTCCAGCACTCGGCAGGAAGCGGCAAGAGCAACTCCATTGCCTGGCTTGCTCACCGGCTGGCGACCCTTTATAACGATAAGGACGAAAAGGTCTTTGACTCTATTATTGTCATAACCGACAGGATCGTTCTTGACCAGCAATTACAGAATACAATTTATCAATTCGAGCACAAACAGGGTGTTGTACAGAAAATAGATATTGACTCCACCCAGCTTGCACAGGCTCTTGCAACAAGTGTCCCAATCGTCATCACTACCTTGCAGAAATTCCCCTATGTCACCGAAAAGATAGGGGAACTTCCTGCGAGAAAATACGCTGTAATCATCGATGAAGCCCATAGCTCACAGGGTGGTGAGAGCGCTACGGAACTCAAGGGAGTTCTTGCAGGGGCTGCAATAAAAGAGGAGGCTAAGGCAAAAGCTGAGGAAGAAGGATTACCGGACTATCAGGAAGAAATCCTCCAGACCATGGCAAAGCGCGGCAGGCAGCCCAACATCAGCTTCTTTGCATTTACCGCAACCCCGAAATATAAAACCCTTGAGGTATTCGGTTATCCTGGAACTGATGGAAAGCCGGGGCCATTCCATCTATACAGCATGAGGCAGGCAATTGAGGAGAAGTTCATCCATGACGTGCTCAAATACTATACAACGTACAAGACCTATTTCAGGATCATTAAATCCATAGAAGATGATCCGGAAGTGGACAAAAAAAAGGCTGCAAAAGCTCTTGCGAGATTTTTAAGCTTCCATCCCTACAATATTTCACAGAAAACAGAAGTAATGATTGAGCACTTCAGGAAGCACACGAGACACAAGATCGGCGGAAGGGCGAAGGCCCTGGTTGTCACATCCTCAAGGCTGCATGCTGTCCGGTATAAGCAGGCCTTTGACAAATACATTGGAGAGAAGGGATACAGTGACATAAAGACGCTGGTTGCCTTTTCAGGAACAGTGATTGATCCCGATGTCCCTGATCCGGAATACACTGAAACCGGCATGAACCAGGGCATAAAGGAAAAAGAACTTCCTGAAAAATTTGCATCCGACAAATATCAAATACTGCTTGTTGCCGAAAAGTACCAGACCGGATTCGACCAGCCGCTGCTTCATACCATGTATGTTGATAAGCGCCTGTCCGGAATCCAGGCAGTCCAGACCCTTTCACGTTTAAACCGGATACATGCGGGCAAGGAAGACACCTTTGTTCTGGACTTCGTTAATGAACAACAGGAAATCCATGAATCTTTCAAGCCCTATTATGAAACAACATCTGTCGGTGAGCGGGCGGAAGCCGGACACCTGTATGAACTGCAGGCGCGTCTCGACGGATATCAGGTCTATTACAAAACAGAAGTGGAGGAATTCAGCAGGGTTTTTTACAAACCTGCCAGGGCGCAGACACCGTCGGATCACGCAAAGATGAATGCGTGCATTGATCCGGCAGTAAACCGGTTCAGACAGCTTGATGAGGAAAAGCAGGAGGAGTTTCGCAAGGTTCTTGCTGCTTATAGAAGTCTCTATTCTTTTCTTTCACAGATTATTCCCTTTCAGGATTCAGACCTTGAGAAGCTGTACTCCTACATAAGATTTTTACTAACAAAGCTTCCAAAGCGGACCCCTGGGCCTGTGTATAATTTTGCCGATGAAGTGGAGCTGAAATATTACAGAATCCAGAAGGTCAGTGAGGGTTCGATTGTGTATACACCGGGTGAAGGAGGAGAGGTTTCCGGGCCGGTAGAAGCAGGAACCGGCATTAAGCACGGAGAAAAGATTGAACTGTCGCAACTTATTGACATTATCAATGACCGGTTCGGAACAGAGTTCAAACCAGCAGACCAGTTATTTTTTGATTCGATAAAAGAGGATGCTGTAGCCAATCCAGCATTAAAGCAGGCGGCAAAGGCAAACACCCTTGAAAACTTCGGCTACGTGTTCTTGAAGGCACTTGAAGGATTATTTATTGACCGCATGGACCAGAACGAAGAGATCACTGCAAAATTCATGAATGAAAAAGATTTTCAGAATATAGTCGGGAAGCATCTTACGAAGCAGGTTTATGAGCAGATCAGGGCTGAGGGGACTAAGTGAAGTGAGAGATATTTACAAAAAATTAATATTTCAAATCTGCTCTCAAGGCTTCATTTTTCATTAAATATCAACTTTTGACCTGATTACATACCGCTGAACCCCGTGTGGTTCAGTGGCGGAGGAGGCAGGATTCGAACCTGCGTCCCGGCGAAACCGGGAAACGGTTTTCGAGACCGCCGCCTTAAACCGCTCGGCCACTCCTCCAGATGTATTTTTTAATCAGAACCGTCTCTTAATTTTACAAAAAATCTCTTTAAAATACCTGCACATTCATTTTCCAGTACCCCGGATGCCACCCTGACCCGGTGGTTGAGCAAAGGATCATAAACTATTTGATACCGGCTTGTTACAGCTCCATATTTTTCATCCCTGCACCCGTAAACCAGTTTTCCAAGCCTTGCATTAACCATTGCCCCTGCGCACATGACGCATGGTTCTTTGGTTACATAAAGAGTTGCGTCGGTTAAACGCCAATTGCCTGTCTTTATTGCTCCTTCTCTGATAACGGTCAGTTCTGCATGTGCGGTTGGGTCTGCTGATGCTTCTTTTTTATTATGAGCCGAGACTATAACCCTGTTTTCTGTTACAAGAACTGCCCCGACAGGGACTTCTCCTTCTGCAAATGCCGTCTCTGCCTCATTAAGGGCAAGACGCATGAAATATTCATTATTTATCATCTGATTGCTTTTCAGGGAAACAGACAGGGCAGTAAAGTTCTCCATAGTCAAGACTGCAGATATGGCCGCATTCAGCGCAGCAGATACATTTATCAGCAGGTCTTTCACAAACATCGCAAATTTTAATATTATTTTCCATAATTGATACGAACTGTCTCAGCATAACTTAGCGGCTCTTTGCAAATCAAGGGGCACCGGCGGGGATGATGCCCGCTTTATTTTCCATGTCAACAGTATGTATAATATTAAGATTTTTTATAACAAAAAATGTCTGTGAAACTCTTTTATGTTTCACTGCCGGGCAATATCAAGGAGAATAAATGGCGAGACTTACTTTAAATATTGAAGAAGAGATGAAAACTTCCTATCTCGATTATGCTATGAGCGTAATTGTCGGGAGGGCGCTGCCGGATGTGAAAGACGGGCTCAAACCTGTTCAGCGCCGTATACTCTATGCAATGCTCAGGGAAGGACTGACGCCCGGGAAAAAGTATTCCAAATGTGCGGGTGTTGTAGGGGAAGTGCTGAAAAAATATCATCCCCACGGCGACTCTGCAGTATATGACGCCCTCGTAAGACTGGCGCAGGATTTTAACATGCGTTATGTGCTTGTTGACGGCCAGGGCAACTTCGGCTCCATAGACGGCGACCCTGCAGCAGCATACCGTTACACAGAGGCGCGTCTCACAAAGATTGCCGAGGAGATGCTTATTGATATTGATAAGGAAACAGTGGATTATTCTCCTAACTTTGATGAAACGACACAGGAGCCTGTAGTCCTGCCGGCAAGAGTGCCTAACCTGCTCATCAACGGATCATCGGGAATCGCAGTCGGCATGGCCACCAATATACCGCCTCACAATCTCGGAGAGGTGGTTGACGGGCTTGTGATGATGATAGAAAATCCGGATGTTACGATTAATGAATTGATGAAAAAGATCAAGGGGCCTGATTTCCCGACAGGCAGCACAATTCACGGGAAACAGGGAATCATTGACGCCTACCATACCGGCAGAGGTAAGGTAAAAATGAGGGCAAAAGTAGGCTTTGAGGAAAATAAAAGAGGGCAGAGCATCATAATTTCAGAACTTCCGTACCAGGTCAACAAGGCAAGGCTCATTGAAAAGATTGCGGAACTTGTGCGCCACAAGAAGATTGAAGGCCTGTCTGATCTCAGGGATGAATCCGACAGGGAGGGAATCAGGGTAGTGCTTGAGGTAAAACGCGGAGAGATCCCGCAGGTAATCCTGAACCAGTTGTACAAGCATACAGCGATGGAATCCACCTTTGGCATTATCATGCTCGCAATCGTCAACGGCCAGCCAAAGGTGTTAAACCTTACAAGGATTCTTTCCCTTTTTCTCCAGCACAGACGGGATGTCACAGTCAGAAAAACGAAATTTGAACTCAGGAAAGCGGAAGAAAAGGCCCACATCCTTGAAGGCCTTAAAATTGCCCTCGATAATCTGGACAAAATAATAAAATTGATCCGCAGTTCCAAGTCCCCGGAAGATGCCCTCAATGGATTGATGGGGAATTTTCCACTGACAAAGGCTCAGGCTCAAGCGATTCTCGATATGAGATTGCAGAGACTGACCGGATTAGAAAGGGATAAGATCGTTGCAGATTACGAAAACACCATTAAAGAGATTGAGCGGCTCAAGTCTATTCTGGCAAGCCCTGCGCTCGTTGACAACATAATTAAAGAAGAGCTCCTTGAAATCAGGAAAAAGTATGCTGACAAAAGGCGCACTGAGATAATGGCTGAAGCATTAGAGCTAACTGTCGAGGACCTCATCACAGAGGAAGAAATGGTAGTAACCATTTCCCATCAGGGGTATATTAAGAGGAATTCCCTGGACATCTACAGAAGCCAGCACAGGGGCGGCAAAGGCCTGCTCGGGATGGAAACGAGGGAGGAGGATTTTGTAGAAGACCTCTTTACTGCATCAACTCACGATTATGTCCTCTTCTTTACAAACTTCGGACGCCTTTACTGGCTCAAGGTCTACCAGATACCTGAAATGGGCAGGGCTGCGAGGGGCAGGGCTATTGTTAACCTGTTGCAGATTTCCCCAAAAGAAAGGCTGTCAGCCGTTTTCCCGATAAAGGAGTTTAAGGAAGGCCTTTCCCTCTTTATGGCTACGAAAAAAGGCATTGTCAAAAAGACGGCATTATCAGCATACAGCAATCCCCGGTCTACAGGAATCAATGCAATCAAGATCGATACTGAAGACGAGCTGATAGGTGTCAGACTGACTGACGGTCAAAAAGACATTACACTCAGCACACGGAATGGCCTTTCAATCAGGTTCAATGAGCAGGATGTGAGAGAGGTGGGAAGGGTTGCCCGCGGGGTCATAGGTATCAGGCTCAAGGGAGACGACGAAGTCGTTTCCGTCGGTATTGTAGAAGAGGATACAACGCTCCTGACCATAACGGAAAAGGGATACGGCAAGAGAACCAGGGCAAAAGAGTACAGGATCCAGGGCAGGGGCGGAAAGGGAATTTTCACCATAAAGGTAACGAAGAAAAACGGAAAGGTCGTCGGAGTACTCCGGGTTACTGATGATGATGAGATAATAATCATTGCGAGCAGCGGTAAATTAATTCGCCTGAGGGCATCGAATATTTCCATTATCGGCCGTGCTACCCAGGGAGTAAGGCTTATAGACCTTGCCAAAAACGACAAAGTCGTCAGCATAGCCCGTGTAGCAGAAAAAGAAGTGGACGAGAGCGACCCGAGCGGGAACCTGTTTAAGGACTAAGGCGCTTCTGAGGGTTATATTCCCGCAGCTTGCTGACTTCCTTTTTATGCCCCGAACCATAAACCTCCACCTCATCAATACCCAATTCAGAGCCCGAAGCCTTTACCTCAACAAACCGCGCAATCAGAGGTTTTTCAGAAACAATGCGCAGGACATCAGTGTAATTCTCACCTTCCGGGATAAGAGGCGTAATCTTATACCATTGCTTTCCGTCTTGTGACAGGGTAATTAAGGGCAGGGTCTTTATTTTTCCATACAACACTATCCTTTTAATTTCTTCATTCCGGTTCAGATCAATTATCAGGCCTCTTTCATCAGAAGGTTTAAGCGTAAAACCCGACCCCGGCCCGGTATCTCCGTCTATTGCCCTGCTGCCGTGGTACTGCAAATTGGAAGTGCTGGGTAAAGAATAACCGGAGGTTTTTTTCCCGTAGGCAAGATTGCGTGTTTTCAATGGAGGTGAGTAAGTCCAGGAGTACTCTGTTTCAAGATTATTCCCTGTGTACAGGCTGTGGTACCAGAGCATAAATACCCCTGCACTTATTATCAACACAAAAATCATCCCTGTAATTCGAGGTAAACCGTTCAGCCCGCGAAAACAGGCAAAAAACCCGATCAGTGCAAGTGTTGCACAGCTTATCAACATCCCCAGGAAAAAGGCATTGCTCCAGTACCTGAATTCTACCAGGCTCTCACCTGCAGGGATTTCAACTGCATGGGCAGCTCCGTTAGCCCGGTAGACCCGGCGGACTTTTTCCCCATTTACCCATGCCCTCCAGTGGCCTGTGAACGGATAGGAAAAGCCGACGACTGCAGGCGCCTGAGAATTAACATTGAACTGCATTCGGTTGAATGAACTGTAAACCAGTTTCACCGAGCCTTCCTTCATATCCCCTGCCCCTTCTGTTAGAGTCTTTGCCTTTTCAGGGTCGTATTCTTCAATAAAAAGCTGTTGGGGCAAACGCTCACGCGCCATTCTGTTATAGGCATCATCCTGGTTTTGCACCGGTATAATCCGGGTAAATATTTTCCCAAGAAACGGTTCCATAAAAGAATGTTCAAGCTGCGTTATAACTGCGGAGGTCTGCATACCGGGAAGGTCATGATAACGGTAGTCAAGCTTTTCTTTTTTTTGAGCCTGCATCTGTTCAAAAGTCGGCTGCTCTTTTGCCGGTTCAATAAATGTTCCGTACCTCAAAAGCGCGCTGATCTGTAACACTGTTGCCAGACATAGAAAAATCCCTGCTATACGGGACAGCCTGTGAGATGCTCCGCAGAGAACAAGGAGGATAAGTGAAACAACTCCGGAACCTGAAATGAATAATAATATTCCGAAAGGAATTTTATTAATAAACACAGGAGGCAAATATCCGAGAGCCGGCCTGAATATATAAAATGTCAGGGCGAATAACGGGATTAATACTAATGCGATCAGGGCAAGCAGGGAATACGGGGTCAATTTTGCGGAGAGACTTTTCAGGCTGAATAAGGGCTTGTCCTTTTTTATTATCCAGGCTAAAATCATCATCAGGAAGATTGGTATAATCATGGAGATTTTCCCCGGATTCCGGAAAGCCGACATAAGGGGCAGATATTCCCACGCCCATCTGTGTACCGGGGTTCTTTGCCCCAGCATATATAAAAACAAAATCAATACTATTCCCCAGATGATCCAGACGGAACGGGGTATCCTTACCCTGAACCACCGCAGTACAGGCAAGAGGGCTGCCAGAAGGATTATGGAAGAGCCGCCGAACGCCCCGTGTACATCAGAAAGGAACGGTATGAAAAAATTGCTCAATACACCGAACAGACTTTGAGTGTCTCCTCCCAGACTCCATTTATAGGAACTCCCTACGCGTCCTGCATTTGAGACATAGAAATCAAAATAAAACGGCAGAATGTAGACAGCGGAAAGCAATATGCCGGTTGTCAGAAGAAATCCGGATTTGCCCCAGAATTTTAATGCCTCTTTAAAATCAATGCGCTTATCAGGAAGCATATCCGAAAGAAAAAACGGCGCAATAATTAAAAACAGCCCTGAACCGAGAAGGCCATAATACATCATCTGGGGATGGCCGCTGACAATAAGCAGGTATGTGGAGATTATGATGCCGAGGGGGCCGGTTAATCTTGAGGGATAAATCCAATACCAGCCGATCGCCGCACAGAGGAGAAGATATGCCGTGTATGCCTCCAAGGTTACACTATACCTGAACATGTCCAGCATCCGGAGGTTATATACTGTTATCAGGGAAAGGAGGAAGGCAAAGATGGAATTCAGATTTATTTTCCTGAGAAATATGAATAATACAAGTTGTGTAAGACCCAGGGAAAAGAGCCTCCAGAACGTATTCCAGTGGAGTGCTTTTCCGCTCCAGTATCCCGGCATTATTGATGCAAGATATGAGAGCGGATGAAAAATCTGGGACCAGGTCAGGGCAATTGAAGAATGGCCCAATGAATACCCCGGCGAGTATAAAGGAAACGAACCGGTTTTTATGGAGAAGAGAAGCTCCATTTGATTCTGGATCCCATATGACTGATAATCATTCCCGATCGAGAGGCTGCCCAAAAAGGGAACCAGCCAGTAGAGGATCAGAAACGGAAGGCCGATAATTAATAAATAAACCGGGAAAGGGGATTTCAATCTTGATGCGGTCATGTAGTTACATCCTTTTAACTGTATCTGGATCTGATTCTTAATAAGGATACAAAGGCATCCGTTATCTCTTTGATTGAAAGATTTGACTCACCACGTCTCCTGTTTACAAATACGGTCGGGATCTCTCCTATTGTGCAGCCTTTCCTTGCGAGTTGATAAGCAACTTCACTAAGGACAATATATCCCGATGAATCTATTTTATCAATATCCAGATCATCCAGAACCTCTTTTCTGTAACATCTGTATCCGTTTGTATAGTCGGTAATGGGAATTCCAAGAAGGAGCCCTGCATAGAAATTGGCAAGCCTGCTGAAAATGCGCCTCAATATTCCCCAGTTTATTATCCTGCTCCCCTCAGCATACCTCGATCCGATGACCGCATCGTAATTTTTTATCTTCTCCAGAAATTCAGGAATCTCCTTTGGATCGTGTGAGAGGTCTGCATCCATTTCAAATATATAGTCCACGTCTAAGGAAGCAGCATAGCGAAAGCCGGCCAGACATGCCGACCCTCTTCCACCTTTTCCCTTACGATGAATGACGTCCACTTTATCGTACTTCCGGGCAAGTTCATCAGCTATGACACCTGTTCCGTCAGGAGAATTATCATCGACTATAAGCGCCGAAATGTCAAAGGGCAATTCCAGAATGGCTTTGACAAGCCTGACGATATTCTCTTTTTCATTGTATGTAGGGATTACTATTAAAGATTTCTGTTTATCATTTAAGGCATTCATGTCTTAATGTAAATTTTATTAACCTGAAAATAAATTTTTGTAACCGGTAACTGCGAACCGTGAACCGTTGCCTAATCTTTACCTGCTGTCTGTCTCTCAATATCCCGCAGCAGATCCTCGAGGGATTTTTCCAATGTTATCAGAGGGCTCCAGCCTGTCTCGGAAGATATTTTGGAGTTGTCCCCGGTGATTACGGGTGACTCATTTTTTCTCGTAAGAGCAGGCTCGTTGTAAACTGTTACGTCGTCTAACTGAAGCAGATTTTTAATAATATTAAGAACATCCTCAATACGGTGGCCCTTGACCGAGCAGACGTTATAAACCTCTCCGGGCCTGCCCCGTTCACTTATGAGAAAAAGGGCTTCGACCACATCCCTGACATCCACAAAATCTCTTCTGACTTCACGGTTTCCTATAACAATATTAGGCGCCAGACCTTTTTTGACCAGAACAGCCTGTCTGGCAATCGAAGAGCAGACAAATCCGGCAGGCTGTCCGGGGCCTGTCAGGTAGAAGACCCTTGCAAAAAATATTTTCATCCCGAAATGCTTAACGTATTCAGATCCCATGAAAAACTGCGCAGCCTTGGATAAAGCATACGGATCAGCAGGATTAAGCGGATGGTCCTCTTTGACCGGACACTCACCAGGCAAAATAGCGCCATATTCCCTGCTGGATCCGGCCATGATAATCTTTGTCTCCGTACCGTGCGTCCTGATGCTTTCAAGAAGATTAAGGGTTCCTATGATATTGCTGAGATACATATTGACGGGATTGCCGGTAAAATTGGCTCGTGGAAGCTCCGAGGCAAGATGAAAAACCAGGTCGGGTTTTACTTTTGAAATAATGGGTTCAAGGGTGGCTGCATCCAGCAAGTCACATTCATGGATATCTAATTTTGACTCAATAAAATCGATGCTGCTTATCCGGTCGGAACCGGACCTGATTATGCCGCTTATATGATTATGGCCATTCTTTATTAAGTACCCGGCAAGATGCGAGCCCATAAACCCCGCGATACCGGTAATTAATATCCTCATCTGTTTAATACGTCCAGGTAAGATTTGAGCATCCGGTTTTTAAACGTGAGGGGGGGTAATAAGAGTGTTTTCGTCTTTTTCGGATTTTCCATGGAATATGTAAATATATTTTACGGACGGGCGCTTACAAAAAGTCAGAACATCCGGCTAAATATCAGGTTATAAGGCCCTTCGGTTTATCTGGGCGGCATTCTGCAAGTGTCCCGGGATTTAATAAAAGTATAACAAATTCCTGCCGAAATTTGTCAAATTCCAAATAACCTTAAGGCGCAACCAGCTCTTCAACGCCCAGATCCGGGGCCATACCTAACAGGAGAGGAACATTATCGGTCAATAAGATTATGCCAAAGCCAATCAGCAGCAGGCCGCTCAGAATCATTATGAGCCTCATATACTTCTGAATTGCGCTGAAATGGCTGAGAAAAGTATTTATAAGCAGCGCTGTAGTCACAAAGGGGATAGCGAGACCTGCCGAATATACAACTAATAGTTTGAATCCCTGCATCGCAGAACCTGTTGTACTTGCAATAAGCAGGATAGAGCCGAGTATGGGACCGATACACGGGGTCCAGCCTGCTCCGAATGTAAGGCCTACAATGAATGCCCCGAAATGTCCCCTGGGCTTTGACCGGAGGTGGATTCTCCTGTCTGAGGCAAGAAAGTTTAATTTTAAAACACCCATTACATAAAGACCGAACAGGATGATAATGATCCCGCCGATAATCCTTATCTGATCATAATAAACTGCAAAAAATTTTCCGATGTACGTAGAAGAGACACCGAGCAAAATAAATACTGTAGAAAATCCGAGAACAAAAGCAGAGGAGTTTATTATGGTGAGCTTTCTTATCCGCGCCCTGTCGCCGGTCTTGAAGTCTTCAAAGGATATTCCCGTGATAAAGGAGACATAAGAGGGAATAAGGGGAAGCACGCAGGGTGAAAGAAACGAAAGAACTCCGCCCAATAAAGCTGTTATGTAACCCATTTCCGACATTTTATGTTATCCGGCCCGGTTAAAGAGTATTTACCTGTAAAGTTGCTTGTCTGTCTTTGATTTTACTGAAATCACTATCATCTTGTCCAATTTGTCGGGAAGTTTTCTTAATTGCCGTTGTCGTGATATAATAGTTTTTTTCTTGAAAAAAATTTCAGGCTATAAGGCAGTTGAAACCATGACGATGAAAGAAACATATAGCAGCCTCAAGGAAGAATTGCTCGGTATTAATGAATCGCTCTCTTCTTTGTTGTCCACCGTACAAAGCAGGCCGGATATTGCGGACAGCCGGTTTCACGAGTGGCATAAGGCCTGTAAAGACATTCATCACCAGATCAGCGAGGAGGTGGTTCGCGTTGCTGTAGTCGGTGCGGTCAAATCCGGCAAAAGCACATTCGTCAATTCGCTTTTCAGGGGCGACTATCTGAAAAGGGGCGCGGGGATTGTGACATCAATTGTTACCCGCATCCGCAGTGGAAAAAACTTAAAGGCCGTTCTCTTTTTTAAGTCATGGGATGAGATAAACGCAGATATTGAACAGGCCCTGGTCATGCTGCCTTCGTGGGAACGCCAGGCGGATGATAAGCCATTTGACATCCGGCGTGAACGGGACCGTCGGTCTCTTCGCCGCGCCCTGGAGGGATTGAGCAATGACCTGCTCATTACGGACGGGGTCCGCAATACCAACAGCATACTGCTCTCCCTGTACTTAAAAGGGTACGACCTTGTCAATGAGATGATCTCCGCTGAATCCATGACTACCGAATTCAGTGGCGAGCGTTTTCCCGAGCACCGGACTTATGTCGGTGATGATGCATTAGCCGTTTATTTAAAAGACATAGAACTTGAAATCAACGATGACACTATTGACCGCTCCATTGAGATCGCCGACTGCCAGGGGAGTGATTCCCCCAACCCGCTTCATCTTGCCATGATCCAGGACTATCTGCTGCGAACCCATCTTATTGTATATGTTATCAGCAGCCGCACAGGGCTCCGGCAGGCGGATATCCGGTTTCTCTCAATGATAAAGAAAATGGGGATACTGGAAAATATTCTTTTTGTCGTGAATATCGATTTAAGTGAACATGAGTCTCTGGAAGATCTGAACAAAGTTGTAGACAAGGCCAGGGAAGAACTGGCCCTGATAAGGCCGGACCCGGATCTCTACACATTTTCTGCATTGTTCAACCTGTTCAGTGTCTCGTCCGTAAACTTAACTAAACGCGACAGCCTTCGCCTCGATCAGTGGATGGCGGAAAAAGACGTGGTGGCCTTTTCAAACAATGAAACAGAGAGATTTGAGACTTACCTGAACAGCAAACTCACCCGCGACCGGTTCGACCTTCTGATAAAGAATCACCTTGCACGAATGGAGGTAATGGCTGCCGGTGCCGAGCGCTGGGCACTCATGAATAAGGAACTCATGAGGAAGGATGTTGAGGGGGCCTCGTCAATCATTAAAAAAATGAAACATCACCAGGAGCGGATGGAACAGATCAAATCCCTGGTAAAAAACACACTGAGCGGCGCCAAAGACAAAGTCATGAGGGAACTGAAAGCGGAGATCGACAAGTTTTTCAATATCTATTCGGGCAGTATTGTAGAGCAGACTTCAAACTTTGTGCGGCAATATACGATTTCAACTGAAGACTACAGGGAAAAGCTGACGGCTTCCGGGTTTTCAAATACCCTTTACCACGTATTCCAGGAATTCAAGCAGGCACTGGATGCGTTTATGACTAATACCGTTAACCCGGAAATTGCCCGGTTTTCCAAGGGAATAGAAGGCCGTATCCAGTCATCTCTGGAGTCTATTGCCGGACCTTACCAGTCCCTGGCATCAGATGACATCGCTGAATTAAAGGCCGTTATCAACAACTCTTTCAGTGAAATCAACGGCTTTGCCGATGATGTGCAGCACCTCCTGGATATTAATATTATAAAGAGGGTAGCCGGCTTATCATTGCCTTCATCCACTGCCGCCCTGCGATATTCCGCAAAAGTGAGAACCGGCGCTGTAATGCGCCTCGGTTTCTATTCTCTGAAAAAATTTATTAAAAAGGCATTTAAAAAAACCCCGGAACAGGAGAAAGAAGAACAGATGCTTGCCCTGGCCGACGGGTTTATGCTTATTAAACGCGAAACCGAGAAAGCTATCGTATTTCATTTTGAAAATTACCGCGAAAATTTTAAATTTCAATATGTCTCCAGGCTCCTCAATGCAGCAGTGGAATATCTCCACCAGCTTCTGATTGAGCGGTTTCAATCATACAATGCAGATGTAAAGGTATTGGAGATGATGATGGAGAAAAAAGGCAGTGAGCGGGAAGATATGATAGAATTTCTTGATCGTGTGGCCATGAATGCAGAGGACATACAGGAAACTATCAACAGGGCCGGGAAAGCGATTGTCCAGACTGCCTGATATGTGTTCTCCGATATAGTTAGGATACTGAAATATCGAAAAAAATATTAAACTGTCACTTCCTGCCGGATTTTATTTTATTGCCGCATTTAGGGCATCCGTTTATATGACAAGCTCCGCAGTATTGTTTTCCGCAGTCAGGGCATATTTTAAAACATGTGCTGCAAATGATGTGAAGTTTGTTGTCGCATATAAAATAAGGCTTCTTCGGGTTAAAACATAACTCGCACGGCAAAGCATCCAGCTCTTTAATTAGCGGATTATAAGTAACGGGGAATGACCTTGAGGCGAGCCTTCTCCTTATGTTTATCCATAATACGGGTGATTGTGTCTCTATGCGAATAATTGAGAGCGGTTCTATTTGTATATTCAGGGAGTATTTGGTTATCAGGTCCTGGACCTTCCATTTGCACTCTGTTTCAATGGCGTTTATCTTCTTTTTCAGCTGCCTCTCAATCTCTTCTTCCCTGACTCTCCGGTCTCCTGTGGAAGCTGTTTTCTTTTCTATTGCAATTCCTGCCTCATTTTTGAGGATCTCATAATATTCATGCACCCTGCGTATATCGCGGTTAAGCCTCCTCTCAAGGCTCCTGACAAAGTCCTTAAGCCTTTCCTTTACCATTTCAACCCCGGCGGAATACGAGGACCGGAATACTGTCTCGATGTCTTGTCTCTCAATACCTGCTGATCCTTCTCCTGAATCTTCAAGTCCGGGAAGACCGTCTTCAAACGGTATGGCGGAAAGATTCAGCTCATTTATCAGGACCTGTGCAATGCCCTCACGCTTTTCATCGGATATGGCCGTGTATTTGAAATAGCATAATAAATAAGAAATCTCTTTTGTCTCTGACTTTTCCAGGCGGAAGGCAGCATTGTTCAGGACTATCGTCTCATTCAGGTTCTTAAGCAGTTTTCCGGTATTCGGGCAGGAGGATTCGAATGAAGCAACAGAAAATTCTCCTTTGCCTTTCAACAATTTTGCCATTGCCTTAAACAGCTCGGAATCATATGTCGCAGAGATTGCATCCCCTGATGAGTCATTGTAGCCAAACCGCAGCCTGCCGTAATCAGGAAGACCGAGTTTGTCTGCAAGTGTCTCAGTGGCAAGAAATTCAAGACACCCGTCATCCTTCTTTTCTATAACAGCGCCGTTGTGTATCAATATGTCAGCTATAACTTCAGACAATGTCTTATTCATAGTTATCTATTACTTTGTGTCTTAATGTCTTTCTATTCCCGAACCCTGCACCCTGTTTTTACGTCTCATAGTCCTCGCCGAATATCTCTTCATCGAGCGCCTTTGATTTAATATATTCGGCCTTGGCATTTACCATCTCATTGCCGAGCCGGTCAAAGCCCTGTTTAAGGGCATCCTCATCTTTGCTTTTAAGCCAGAGTTCCATAATTATGTCTTCAAAGTCCCGCTCTTCACCAAGATGCCCGAGAATAGGCTCTATCTCTCCTATGACCATCTCAAACATGTTTATCTTGCTGTCAAGTATGTCTATGATATAATTCTCGAGCGTGTCCTTTACGGAAAGGTTGAATATAAACACATCCCTGGTCTGCCCGATCCTGTGAAGCCTCCCGATTCGCTGTTCGATTTTCATCGGGTTCCATGGGAGGTCGAAGTTTATGATTGTATTGCAGAACTGCATATTCCTTCCTTCCCCGCCGGACTCGGTGGAGACAAGGACGGGCATGTCATCCCTGAATCTTGCAATTGCCGCATCCTTCTGCTTCACATTCATACTGCCGCTGAAAGTAACATAAGGGATTTCCTCCCTTGCCAGCAGGTCGGTAATGTAGTCCATGGTCTTTATGTACTGTGTAAAGATAATCTTTTTTTCACGGGGATTTTTCATGAGTATTTCCAGAAGGGCCTTGCCTTTGCTGATGTCCCCGGTATCATTGAGGGCATCAATGATATCCTTTAATCCCCCCTGCCCCCCTTTATCAGATGGCATGATTTTCATAAGGCTTTTCTTTAATGCAAACGGGCTGCTGCCCGCCTCTTTCAGAAGGAGATTGATCACCGGTTTTTTTAAATCATCTCTTCTGAGATAACCGCTGATAATGCCGTAAACTTTCCTTTCAATATCCGTAGGCTCGACCCTGATAGTTGTGGCAAATCTCTTCGGGAGCTTCAGGTCTATGGCGCTCCTTGTATTTCTTATCATCACATCCCTTAAGAGCTCTCTCAATTTTTCTTTATTGGCCGGGACCTTCTGATTGCCCCTTTTCACATACTCCTGCTTGAAGAGCTTCTCTGTCTTGAACTGTCCGGGCTTCAAAAGAGTAATAAGATTGAAAAGCTCAATGAGATTGTTCTGCACCGGCGTTGCGCTCAGGAGAAAGATGAATTTCTTTTTAATCTGATTAACGAGTTTCCACGACAGGGTGCGCCTGTTTCTCAGGTGATGCGCCTCATCAACAACCACGAGGTCATAGAACCGTTCAATTACCGACGGCTTATTTTTGCTGCTCTTTGCCGTATTAATAGATGCAATTATGAATCTGTTCTTCCAGAAGCTATCGGAGTCCGCCTGAAATTCAACATCGTCCGTTGTCAGAAACTCGATATGAAATTTGGAGAGCATCTCCTCCTTCCACTGGGATACGAGAGGCGCAGGGGTAAGTATAAGGACATTTTTAATCATGCCTCTCATCAGGTATTCTTTTATGAGCATCCCTGCCTCTATAGTCTTCCCGAGCCCCACCTCGTCACACAAAAGCACCCTTCCGTGAAATTGCTTGAGCACCTTTTTGACTGTTTCAACCTGATACCAGTATTTTTCAATGCCGGTCATCGCATCTATGCACAAAAGATCATCAAAGCCGCTCCGGACAGTCATCTGCATGTAATCAGTTAAAAGCCGGCATTCATTCAGCGTTGACTTCCCGCCCTCAATAAACGGCCTGAACTTCTCTTCATTAAAGGGGGATATTTTCAGAGGGATGGTATACGCGGGAATTGGTTCCGGCTCAGGCAAGGGCATTGCTTTAACGGCATCTGCGGGAACAACCTTTGTCGGAGGTTTCTTCACCTTCTCACTGATATTTATCTTTCGTTCTTTTTTAAACCTGACCTCTGTATCCGTGGTCATAACATCGGTTTTTATTTTAATATCCTGTTTTGCAAGCAGATTCCATTCCTTGAATTTAATAAAATCTTCAATTCCGGCAAAAACTTTTTTGGGATTCTCTTTGGGAGGCATTATCCGGGACTGCTTTTTCTGCAGTTTTCTTGCTGTCTTGAGATACTCCTTTGCCTTTGTAATATTTTCCAGTGAAGCCTCCACCTGGCTTAAAGAAGTATAATCAATCCAGAAAGTCCGCATGGTTATGAGCTTCTGTAACCACGGCCGCGCCATCCTGGGATTTTCCCAGAAAACAAGACAGAGATCAACAATATTATCTAAAAGTTCTTCATCATCAGGGAACTCGTGCAGCATTTTTTCAAGACAGCGGTATGCCTTTTTGAATTGCCCCTTTTTCAAAAACCGCTGGTAGGCATTATATGTGTCCTGAGGTGTTTCAAATATCATGAGGTTTTACCCGAGCTTTCCGGCTTATCTTCTCTCAATGCCATCTAAATAACAAATCCTGAATAGTTCAGCTATCAATATTTAAAATAAATAATCGGTTACTTTGATGATAGATAACAGATAGAACCTGAGCACTTTCCAGCAATATCATGCCTTTGCTGAAAGCTGATAACTGAACGCTTGCCTTAATACCAAATCTTGCTTTATAGATAATAATAACCATAAATAACTCAAAAGTCCATTGAATAGCCAGGGGCAACCGGGACAGGAAATTGACTTTTGAGAATTGGATATCTTTGAATCAAAAGTCTGCTGAAAAGGATTATACCCATGCAATCGATATACTATCTTTCGTCTTGGCCTGATTATCTGAGCAGGCAGCAATATCAGTGTATACAAAAACCTGCAAAATCCCATCTTTATTAGTTCGCTTCCCCGTGTAAAAATGACTTGGGGTCTGCTTGCTTGTTAATGATTTTTACAGCTATACTATAATAATCCAAGCGGAGACTCCATGAATAAAAAATATCTTCATCTTGTTATAGGCCTTGTTATTATAGCTTTGTCCTTATTTTATGCCTTCCGGGGCGTAAAGATCGCTGAACTCGGGAACGCGCTTCTTTCAGTACATTACATCTATCTTTTCCCTGCAATATCCCTGGTTATCCTGAGTTATCTGTTAAGGGCAATGCGGTGGCGTTATTTTGTTCGTTCTGTAAAGGAAGTAAAGACCTCTGACCTCTTTTCACCATTAATGGTGGGGTTTATGGCCAATATGCTCCCGGCAAGGGCTGGCGAGTTCATCAGGGCATACCTGCTCAGCAAAAAAGCGCGGATCAGCTTCAGTTCTTCTTTTGCCACTATCTTTATCGAGCGGCTGTTTGATCTGACTCTGGTGCTGCTTCTGCTGGTTTTTGTGCTTGTTTTTATGCCGGAAGCCTTTGTCTCGGGAGATGCCGCAACCGGGAATCAATTACTCGTTAAAGTTAAGATTTTCGGAATGGTCAGTGTTTCACTCTGCCTCTTCATTTTCCTGTTTTCTTTCCTCCTTCAATATAAAAATAACTGGACAATGAAAGCCGTAGAAGTATGTGTTAAACCATTCCCCCGGAAATGGGGTGAAAAAATCATTGGATTAGTGCACTCATTCAGTGAAGGTCTGAAGATTATCAGGGACCGGCGCGGATTTTTTGCCACAGCTTCCCTCACTTTTCTTATATGGGCTACATTTATTTTCACCTATTATCCGCTTTATCTGGCATTCGGCATAGAGGAGAGTCTTCCGGTTATAAGTTCGCTCATTGTGCTCTGCCTGACTGTTGCTATTTTTATAACTGTTGCTCCAACACCCGGATTTCTCGGGTCATATCATTTAGGGTGCGTCACTGCGCTGCACGGAATATTCGGCATTCAGAAGGCAATTGCACTGAGCTTCGGCATTGTTGCATGGCTTGTTGCAATGGGAACCACCGTTATTATCGGAGCAATTTTTGCTCTGAAAGAAAATATTTCTTTCGGCAAGATATCGGCCGTAGAAGAAGCGGCTGAGTAACCATATGCATAAAAATCAAGAAACCTCGCGTTACTTTTTTATTTCCCCGGCAGGCGTCTTAAAGTCTACCACCTTTTTTTCAGGAGAATCCTTTACAAGCGTCAGTTCCTTCTGAATCCGGCAAATCTGTCCTTCGACTTTAGCCCCTCTGGAAACAGCAATGTATTCCCTGTAAAACAGCTCTCCTTTGCCGCTGGCGTCGGGTCCTATTTCTATTTCATTCCCTTCCAGCTTGCCGTTAAATTCCCCGTTTATATATATCCTGCCTTTTGCCTTTACCTCTCCCCCGTTAAATTTGCCCGTGATTTTCACATCATTGCCTGCGGTAATATTTCCGGTATTTAACTCACCCTCAATATTGACATTGCCTTCTTTTGTTTTAATGTTGCCTTTACACGTGCCTTTAATAACAATATTGGAACTCCCTTCGGATGTTATATTGCCTTCAACATCCCCGCTCAATTCCAGATCGCAGGATACATTGATATTGCCTATTAATTTGCTTCCCTTCAGGATGGTATTTACTTTTTCGTCCCCGCCAGTTTCATGCCGGATCTCTTTGCCGGTCTTTTTGTTGATATCACTAATAATATCTTTTCCATTATTATCTGTTTTGACTTCTTCCATCTCCGATTCCGATGCCCATTTTTTAAACATTCTGTTCCTCCCTCTTTTATTTGAAGCTTTTCAGCTTAAAGACACGGCCTCCTTGTTATTCGGCACAAACAAACCGGATCTTTATCAATATTGGACGATAATGATGATTTTATGCAAGCGCAAGGTAAAATTAACGCTGAAACAGGGAAATTTATTGCAATGACACCTTTACATATGATAGTCTTATTATTACCCGGAGTCAGAAGATAAATTTTCAATATAAAACACACGTCCATCTAATCTTCTCTCTATCAGTGTTCCGGCTTATCGGGATTTAGGGAGGAAGGACGGAGGCAAAACTGAGGAGGTATTTATGGTAGTAACTATGAAAGAGCTTCTGGAGGCCGGTGTCCACTTCGGGCATCAGGTCAAGCGCTGGAATCCAAAGATGAAAAAATATATCTTTGGTCAGCGTAACGGCATTTATATTATTGATCTCCAGAAAACCGTCAAGATGTTTGAAGTCGCATACAACTTCGTAAAAGACCTTTCGAGCAAAGGGGAATCCGTGCTTTTTGTGGGGACAAAAAAACAGGCACAGGACGTGATAATCGAGGAGTCTCAAAGATCACAGTCATATTTTGTCAACCAGCGCTGGCTCGGGGGCATGCTTACGAATTTCAAGACTGTCAGGCAGGGAATACAAAAACTCAGGAAAATCGAAAAGATGAACGAGGACGGCACTTACGGGCTCCTGACCAAAAAAGAGGTATCGAAATATGAAACCGAGAGGCAGCGCCTTGAGAAAAACCTCAGTGGAGTAAAGGAGATGAATGCCCTGCCGGGGGCGATCATTATTATCGATCCCAAGAAAGAGTCCATTGCCGTTGCAGAAGCCAGAAAGCTGGCAATTCCGATTGTCGCCCTTGTTGATACCAACTGCAACCCGGATGAAATAGACTATGTGGTGCCCGGCAATGACGATGCGATCAGATCAATAAGACTGATGACATCCAAAATGGCTGAAGCGGTTCTTGAGGGCAGAAGTATTTTAAATAAGACTATTGAAGAAGCGGCTGAAAAGAAAGCTATTGAAGAAAAGATTGCTGAAGAAGAGAAGCAGGATAAAGAGGAGAAGGAGGAAGTAACCGGATGAATATTACAGCAGGCACCATAAAAGAATTAAGAGAACAGACAGGCGTGGGCATGATGGACTGCAAGCATGCCCTTACCGAGGCAGCCGGGGACATTGAAAAAGCAATGGATATCCTCAGGCAGAAAGGTCTTGCAATGGCTGCTAAAAAGGCATCAAGAGAGGCATCCGAGGGATTAATAGGCTCTTATATCCATATGGGCAAAATCGGTGTTCTTGTGGAGGTTAATTGCGAAACCGATTTTGTTGCGAAGACAGACGACTTCAGGGAACTTGTCAAGGATATTGCCATGCATATTGCTGCATCAAATCCTTTTTATGTCAGGAGGGAGGAGATTCCAGCTGAAGTTATAGAGAAGGAAAAGACAATATATGCATCCCAGGTAGAAAATAAACCCCCGCAGGTAGTTGAAAAGATCATTGAGGGGAAGCTCGAAAAATTTTACAGTGACATGTGCCTTATGGATCAGGTTTTTGTGAAAGACCCTGACGGCAAGCAAAAAATTAAAGATCTGATTGTAGAAAAAGTTGCCAGACTTGGAGAAAATATTTTGATCAAACGCTTTGCAAGGTTCCAGCTTGGGGAGAAAATAAGCGAATAAATTTAAATGAAGACCCGAAAGCCAAAATTCAAAAGAGTCCTGTTAAAACTGAGCGGCGAGGCCCTCATGGGCGACAGGCAGTTTGGAATCGACCAGAAGGTTGTCCAGTACATAGCAAGTGAGCTTAAAGGAATTTCAAAATCAGGCACTCAGATTGCCATAGTTATAGGAGGCGGCAATATATTCCGTGGTCTTGAAGCAAGCGCTGAAGGGATGGAGAGAACTGCTGCCGATTATATGGGGATGCTGGCAACAGCGCTTAATGCCCTTGCCCTGCAGAATGCCCTTGAAATTAACGGGATGCCCACAAGAGTGCTCTCAGCAATAGAAATGCGTGAACTTGCGGAACCGTATATCAGGAGGAGAGCGGTCAGGCACCTTGAAAAGGGGCGGTTTGTCATATTTGCCTGCGGCACAGGCAACCCCTATTTTACCACGGATACCGCAGCATCTTTGAGGGCAGTCGAGATCGGGGCGGATATCATACTCAAGGCCACAAAAGTCGATGGCGTTTACAGCAGTGACCCCGTGAAAAATCCTCATGCAAAAAAATACCGTAAAATTACTCACATGGATGTGCTTAAGAAAGGTCTCAGGGTAATGGACTCCACCGCTATATCGCTTTGCATGGAAAACAATCTGCCGATAATTGTTTTCGGTCTGATGAAGAAAAACAATATTAAAAAAATATTGGAAGGCAAGGAGATCGGGACTATAGTGAAAGGAGAATAAATCCTTATGCAAAAAGAGGCGAAAAAAAGACTGATTGAAAAAATGGAGAGGACAATTGATGTCCTGAAAAAAGACCTTGCAGGCATAAGGACAGGCCGCGCCTCTCTGGCTATATTTGACGGGATAATGGTTGATTATTTCGGAACACCTGCACCAATCAATCATGTTGCAACATTAAGCGTGCCTGAAAGCAGATTGATCACAATTCAACCATGGGATCCAAAAACAATACCCGAGATTGAAAAAGCAATCCGGAAATCCGACCTCGGTTTAAATCCGGGCAATGACGGGAAAATTATCAGAATAGCTATTCCCCAGCTTACTGAAGAGCGCAGAAAAGAAATTGTTAAGCAGGTATATAAAAGAGGTGAAGAGGCGAAGATTGCATTAAGGAACATTCGGCGCGACGTTAATGATGAGATGAGAAAAATTGAAAAAGAAGAGCATATCAGTGAAGATGAAACCAAACGCGCAATAGAAGAAATACAGAAAATCACGGATTCTTACATAAAAAAAGTCGATGAGACAGTTTCTCATAAAGAAGAAGAGGTAATGGAAGTATAGCGGAAAGCTTGATTACACAGATTTAATGATCCTGGTTGCACAGAAAAATAATATGTGTAATTGCTTTAAAAATCGGGGTAGTCAGGTATAAAGAACCTTATACCAAAGGAGGATGTTATGGCTCTACGTGTCGGTATCAATGGATTTGGAAGGATCGGAAGGAACTTTTTAAGGACATGTCTTGGAGATGATGCAATTGAAATTGTCGGAATAAACGACCTTACGGATGCGAAAACACTGGCTCATCTGCTGCGTTATGATTCTGTTCATGGAATTCTGGATGCTGATATTCAGGTTAATGGAAACAATCTTGTCGTCAACGGCAGGGAAATCGGGGTCACGTCAATAACAGACCCTGCGCAGCTTCCCTGGAAAGACCTGAATATTGACGCAGCGCTTGAATCCACAGGGAGATTTGTTGACAGAGACGGCGCATCAAAACATTTATCCGCCGGCGCAGGATGGGTCATCATATCAGCTCCCGCCAAAGAGCCTGATGCCACAATATGCATGGGCGTTAATGAAGAAAGCCTTGACGTGGAAAAACACAAAATCATATCAAACGCATCATGTACAACAAACTGCCTCGCACCAATCGCAAAGGTCATCGACCGGGAATTCACAATAAAGCGCGGCCTCATGACCACAATCCATTCTTATACAAATGACCAGCGCATACTTGATCTTCCGCACAAAGACCTGAGGAGGGCACGCGCTGCCACACTTTCAATGATACCGACAACAACAGGCGCGGCAAGGGCTGTCGGGCTTGTGCTGCCACACTTAAAAGGCAGACTCGACGGCATGGCGATAAGGGTGCCGACTCCCAATGTCTCTGTTGTGGATCTTGTGGCTGATCTCGAAAAAGAGACAACCGCAGAAGCCGTAAATGCCGCATTGAAAGAGGCTGCATCCGGTCCACTTAAAGGGATACTGCAATATTCCGAAGAGCCGATTGTTTCAATAGACCTCAACGGCAACCCGCATTCCTCAATACTTGATGCGCCGTTGACAAAAGTACTCGAAGGGAATATGGTAAAAGTTCTCTCATGGTATGACAATGAATGGGGTTACAGCACTCGTCTCAAAGATTTAATGCTTTATATAAACAGCAAGAGGTAAAGGCGATGATGGAAGAAGGACATTCACGGCCAATCAAGGGTGTTTTAAATAAGCTCTCTATTAAAGATCTCAACATCAGCGGTAAGAGGCTTTTCATACGTGTTGACTTCAATGTGCCCCTTGATGAGAATCTCAATATAACGGATGACAGAAGAATTCGCTCGACCCTCCCAACCATAAACTACGCAATAGACGAAGGGAGCAAGGTCATTCTCGCGTCACATCTCGGAAGGCCTAAAGGCAAGGCTGACAAAAGATACAGCCTTGCTTCCGTTGCAAGAAGACTGCAGCGGCTGATTAAAAAAGAGGTGA
Source organism: bacterium BMS3Abin06 (assembly GCA_002897895.1). Lineage (GTDB taxonomy): Bacteria > Nitrospirota > Thermodesulfovibrionia > UBA6902 > UBA6902 > BMS3ABIN06. Next base: position 6,035 of record BDSY01000019.1, on the reverse strand, counting down.
CCTTTCTTCCTGATTGTATCGGCCCGCAGGTTGAGGATACTGTTAGTAAAATGTCTGATGGAGATATTGTACTGCTTGAAAACCTGCGGTTTCACGCTGAAGAAGAGGAAAACAATGAAGAATTCAGCAGATCACTGGCAAAACTTGCAGATTTTTATGTAAACGATGCCTTCGGAGCTGCCCATAGAAGCCATGCCTCGATAGTCGGAATAACAAAATTTCTGCCGGCCGCTGTGGGTTTCCTTCTTCAAAAGGAGATAGAATATCTGCTGGGTGTTGTCAACAATCCGGTCAGACCCTTTGTCGCTATTTTAGGCGGGGCAAAGGTATCCGGCAAAATAGATGTTATCAGGAATCTTGAGGACAAGGTCGACAAAGTCATTGTAGGTGGAGGAATGGCATTCACATTCTTAAAGGCCATGGGATATAATGTCGGTGACTCCCTTGTAGAAAATGACATGCTTGAGCTTGCCAATGATATAAGGAGAGGTGTCGTATCAAAGGGAATAAAATTTTATCTTCCTGTAGATTGTGTTATTGCGCAGAGTATAGAACCCGGGGCTGAAACTAAACTTGTCACTGCACAGGAGATACCCAACGGCTGGAAAGCGGTTGATATCGGTCCCGCATCTGTAAAGCTTTTCTCGGAGGCGCTGGAAAGCGCTAAAACTATTTTATGGAACGGCCCCATGGGGGTCTTCGAGGTCGATGCCTTTTCACGCGGGACATTTGCAATGGCGCATTCAGTTGCCGACGCCTACGCATTGACGATAGTCGGCGGTGGAGATACGGACCTGGCTGTCAGCAGGGCAGGAGTTTCAGAAAGCATATCATTTATCTCAACCGGCGGTGGAGCAGCCCTGGAGCTTCTTGAAGGAAAAGACCTTCCCGGACTCGTTGCATTAACGGATAAATAAAAATTTCAATAAAACTTAAAATCTGCTTATTATTTTATCGGTCTCTTTTCAAATGCCGCTCAATCTCCCTCCGTGCCTCTTTCTCTTTTATCGTCGCCCTCTTCTCATATTGTCTCTTGCCCCTGGCAAGCCCCAGTTCGACCTTTGCTTTTCCCCTTTTAAAATATATTCTAAGAGGGACGAGAGTGAAACCCTTCCGGCTGATATTCCCCCATAGCCTCTCAATTTCCTTTTTATGAAGGAGAAGTTTTCTTGTTCTTAATGGCTCATGGTTCTGAATATTTCCGTGGCTGTAAGGACTGATATGGCAATTCAGAAGAAATGCCTCACCGTCTTTTATAAGGGCATAGCTCTCTTTAAGATTAGCCTTTCCTTCTCTTAAAGATTTTACCTCAGTGCCGAGAAGAGAAATACCGGCTTCATAAGTCTCCTGTATAAAATATTCATGGTACGCCTTTCTGTTAGTAGCAACAATTTTTTCCATAACTCATGCCGCAAGCGGCTTCTTTCAAGAGAGTTCTTGTTGTATTGCGAATTATTTTGACTGAAATAGTCAAATTATAATAACCCGAATATCTTTGGATTAATCCATTCATTTTCCTTCAAAACCCTTCAATTTAGGGTGAAAGGGTTCCGAAGGAAAATGAATTTATCAGGTTACTTTAATTTGAATAAAACCCCCTTTTTTGAGACAGTTTAATGTGCAAAACAACAAATACGGGGTGTATCATTAGAAGGAGCTTTAATTACTATATCACTAAACCTGGCTATTTCTCTTTCCACGTTGCCTGTAAAAAGTAAGGCCTTGATATTTAGTTCTTTAGCTACCTTAAATGCCTTAAGAACATTCACGGAGCTTCCGCTTGTGCTGATACCAAGGAGGACATCACCACTTTTCCCAATGGCCATCACCTGACGACTAAAGATATCATCATAAGAATAATCATTTGAAATAGATGTCAAAATCGAAGTGTCAGTGGATAGCGCAATAGCAGGCATCGGCTTTCTATCTACATAAAACCTGCATACAAATTCACCAGCTATATGTTGTGCATCCGCAGCACTCCCTCCATTGCCGCAAATCATCAATTTGTTCCCGGATTTAACTGCATCAGTAATCAAATCAGCTGTTTCTGAAATAAGTTTTATAAGTTGATCATCTTTCAAGAGTTTATTGCAATTATCCAAGGTTTTTTGAAGTCTGCTTTTTATCACTCTGTCTCCTGTGAGCCTGGCTTTTATAATGTCAATTCATTATTTCTGATACGATACCAGAAACCATTCTTGCTATCGCAGGTGCGGCTGTCAGTCCCGGGGACTCGATACCGATTAAGTTGATAAGAGATGGCAATCCCTTTTCCGCTTCATCAGTAATAACAAAATCCCTTGTTTTTTCACCATGACCCTGCAATTTGGGACGAATTCCAGCCATATCAGGTTTGAATGCATCCTTTTCAAGTCCAGGTATAATTTTTAAAGCACTTTCGTAAAATATGTCTTTTTTATTAAAATTAACATTGTAGTCGATAGAATCAATATATTCCGTGTCAGGACCAAAACGAAGCCTGAACCCTAAATCCAATGTTGCGTGTACCCCAAGGCCTGTTAAGTTTTTATGTGGAACAGGATATATGAGGGACTTAACGGGTGAAGACTTTTCATAGGTAAAATATGAACCTTTACATAAATGTATTTTATAACCGCACTTATTAATATCTATACCCGCCAAAGCAGCGATATAATCTGATGAGAGTCCGGAACAATTAATAAGTATTTTAGATAAAAAACGATAGTTTTCTTGTTTAATGCCTACTATATATCCTTTATTTTCTTTATCTATTAGTTCAACTTCACTATTATATGAAACTATCACCCCTTTATCCTCAGCTACACTAAGAAAATGTTTCATGAGGGAATGTGAATCAATAATACCGGTATGCGGAGAATAAATAGCTGCTATTGCATTAGTATTGGGTTCAATTTTGTCAATATCACCCTTATCAAGTAAGGCCAGGTCATTTACGCCGTTCGTTTTTCCTTTTTTAAATAAATCTTCAAGAGGTATTAATTCTGTCTGATCTGTTGCAACGATCAGCTTGCCTAACTTTCTGTGAGCAATAGAGTATTTACCACAAATTTCATATAAATATTCTAACCCTTCAATACATAATTTAGCCTTCAATGAGCCGTGAGGATAATATATACCTGTATGTATTACTTCGCTATTACGGCTGCTTATTTCTTGTCCAAAGCTATCATGCTTTTCCAGTATAACTATGTTGTTATATTTCTCTGATAGCTCTGAAGCAATTGCCAGGCCGATTACTCCGGCCCCAATAATTGTAATTTCAACTTCTTCCATTGTTATTACAGGCTTTTATATTTGACTTATAATCAGATTTACTGCAACTTCCCAGGTTAAATTAATTATGATACTAATTCACTTTTTACTTATTAAAAAAATTTTCTGATTTAATCGAGATGAACCCGTAAGCAGTATAGTAGAATTATTTATTGTTAAGTAATTGTAGTTTAATAATTTTTTATAAAAGTACAATTTGATTACGCTTTAAGCCCTGTATCTTTAATAATTCAACCATATCTTCTGCTCCAACCAGAGCAGCAATAACAACCTTTCCACTGTAAGATTTTATTGCCTCTAAAGGCATAACATTAAACTTGTGAAACTTTTTGTCTCCCAATCTATCATAAAATGCTTTAATCTTTACTGGAGCATGAAGTGATAATATATATAGAACCTCAGCTATATCACTAGTGCCATAAACAGCGAACTCCTTAGTATCATTCGAGGCAAATTTTTTGAGACACTTATCAGATCGCTCTATAATATAATTATTATATTGGGACATATTTTTAAAGAAATCATAAGTCTTAGATATTTTCCCAATTAGATCCTTAAGGGATTTTGACTGTCTTGAGAATTTGGTTGCCTTCATAGTAAATTGATTGATGAGCATCTTGAAAAAAACTGTAATAAGTTGAAAACTGAATATAGGATGTTTAGAAAAATTTCCCAAGTTCCATAAAGATTTTAATTTTGTGCCTTCTCTCAACTTTTCTACTGACCAGTCCTTTATATCTTTTTCAGGAATGGCTTGTAAAAGTAGTGGTTCATAGATAATGTCGTCCTGCTTGAGCCTGAGTATATTTATGGCTGGATTTTCTATAAGAGGCATCACACGTCCCGTCCTGACTGCATCCAATGCAGTAGTGGACATATTACGACCGTCATGAGGACCCATATAATTATTGTCACCATCTGTTCCAGGATGCCATAAATGATAAAGAAACTCCTATTGATGCCATATCTCTCTCTTGCCCAGGTTGACTAACCTGAATGTCATATCATAAGGCCCACAAATATGCCCAAGATAATCTATATGCTCATCTGCACCGCCAATATGTATCAAATCTTCTTTAAGGGCACAAAAACAGGCGCCATAATTACGTGTGTGCAGAGTATCATCCTTGTCAAGTAACCCGGTAGTCTTACCGTCTTTCCAGTTAATACAACCCTCCCCCAATACGTCCTCAATTGATGGATAATTAAAAGGATAAAATTTCTTATTAACATTCCGTACTTCATCCATATGTAATACAATATCGGGGTCCTCTTCAAACGATTTAATAATGGTTTCCACAAATGTCGGTTTCATCATTGCATCAGAATCACAGAGAACGACTATTTCCCCTTTACTTGCAACTATACCAACGTTGTACATGAGATGTTTATGATAATAAACATTACTCGCTATATCCATAACTATCCATTGGTCCACAATTGGCAGTTTGTTCAAGTTTTCACATGACTTTAGTTCCGCTGTAATTTCAGGTGAGCGCCTCTCGTAATATTCGATCCAAATGACCTCATATTGATCTCTGGGAACTGTTTGATTGTTTATATAATGAAAAACATGAAAACTTTCCCGGCAGGACCAGTCAAGCAGGATGATGCTTACCTTTGGCGAAACAATACTCTTATTTTCAAATAAAACTTGCATATTGACAACTTCTCCAAAACATGTCTTTGATAAAGCTTTTAAATATACTATAGGTTTTGCTACTTAAGCAAGCAATAAGTCAACGACGATTCAACGACGGCCGACCGTATGGTGGATTTTTTAAAACATATAAGTCCCCGGTAAATGCATGGCTTGGTGTTACCGTCGAGAACAAGCATCACGGGATTCCCACCGACAAAAGACATTCGAAGATTTAATCGCATATTAATTTGTCTTCTGTCGGGGCCTGATCCCTTTGTTTTTTGCTGCCGGCTTGCATTCGAGACTACTGCCTGCATTATGTTTTTTTTGCAAAAAATAATAAGGCATTAACATTCTGTCTAAATATTTCTTTCGGTCCTATATCTTCCGGTTTTCCCTCACCTGGTAAAATGTTAAACGTAACGCAAGATTCCCATGTAATTTTATTGCAATGCTCGCAGTAATTTTTCAATGCAGTGTCAAAAGAGTTTTTGCTGCAGGATGGTACGAAATGTCTGAATTCAGCAGCAGCGGATTCTATCCCGGGAATCGACTCTCTGAACCTCTTAAATACATCATCTTTCAGGTATCGGGGAACGGGATACAATCCTTCTAATTCAGCCAGGATTTTACTCCTGAATACAATAGCAGCCTGAGCCCGGGCAATTTTTTTTTGTCGTCTATCACGCCAGGCAATATAACCGACAAAAGAAGCCAACAAGATAGAAGCAGCAATTATCTTAATGTTATTGATGATCATATCAATCATTCTGATAGAGAATATCTGTATGGTACGGCGTGTTAATATTTTACAACTTATTGGCTATACAATGAATCTATTCCAAAAATATAACCATTTTCATGAGAAAAATAAGGGTAGAGTAAAAAAGGACAAGGGTCAGGTGGACTCCTCTAATAAAGGAAATGTTAATAATTTGTGAAGACCTGATCACGGGAATAAAGTGCACCGGACGTAAGTCCGGTTTATTAACCCAACTTCATGCTCCCCAAAAAATAATCATGTAATATCAATAGGTTATGCTCCTGAAAAAAGTGATTTTGACACTACGGATTTAAAATAACTACAAGATTGTTTTTACGGTTCTCCCTGGTT
>BDSY01000018.1 GCA_002897895.1 bacterium BMS3Abin06 | reverse complement strand
AATACCCCCTTCAAATTGCCATGGGTCTCAAAAATGAATTTTGTTATTACTCTTAAATGACTCCCTCATTATGCTATCTTTCGATGCTATATGTTAGTTTAATTACTTACGTGAAAATCCAGGTTAGCAAAGGTGCACGATCCGGATGCCCTGTTTCGTCTGCTGTCAGTACCCGGCATTGGGCAGACCCTTGCTTTGGTCATTCTTTATGAGATTCATGATATAAGGAGGTTTGAGAAAGTCCAGAATTTTGTCTCCTACAGCAGATTAGTTAAACCGTCAAAGGAATCAGCAGGGAAGATTTATGGGCACTCAGGCAAAAAGATCGGAAATGCACATTTGAAGTGGGCTTTTTCAGAGGCCGCGGTGATAATTCTCAGAGATGTTCCTGAAATAAAGAAATACAAAGAGAAGCTACAGAAAAAGCACGGCAAGGCCAAAGCTCTGAGCATCCTTGCTCATAAAATCGGCAGAGCGGTTTATTACATGCTGAAAAGAAAAGAGGTCTTTAATCTGGGAAAGTTTCTAAAAAAGAAATAACAAATACACAGGCCGGGCGAGCCTGAGGTCTAACTGGTGCTATACGGGCAGAGCCTGTTTAAATTTAAATGCTTTAAATAACCATTCGTCTACGGCATTGACCGTGTATTGAGCATTGTGGATCAAATGCCCTGCACCTGTCGTTTTGATTGGACGCCCGGTCTACCAAATTACATATACGGCGATATGCTTTTAAACCATGGACCGATAAAGGTTCATGTCATGTTCTGCCCCTTACCCGATCCCGGAACTAACTGGGGATAGCACAATGCTATTAACTGTACATTTTGATTGGGACGGTACAAGGGCACGGATTATTTTCCAGGTCGCAGAGGATCAAGGGTTACTCCTCCTCTGCTGTCGTTTCCGGTATGATGTTTTGTACCGGGACTATTGAACCTCTATAAGTGTTTGGCGCAGACCATGTTAAAAGATGGCATCGATTCCAAAAAGCCGGAATCGACGCGTTTACATGTTTTCTGTATGCCGCTATTTTGAAACTAAGTCAGAACATATTTCTTTTGTATGCGTATCGCTGTCTTTGACGAATTTTCTTCGAAAATCCGTGACGGGTGAGCTTTGCGCTTGACAACAGGAGGTCTTATAAGTGTTAGTGCTTCTTCGTTTTTTTCAGTTGTTACTCTGTCGTTTCTGAATGCCTTCTAATAAATAAGCTACAAGTAAACATAATCCGTTTTTATCAACGCACATTTTTCTTCCTTCGTCGACTGCTTCGACTAAGCCAATCCATTCATCAATTAATTCTGTTTTATCATCGTCTGTCAATAGACTAAGGTCTACATCAGTACCAAGCTTCTCTTTGAGATAATCAAATATTCTTCTATTTTGGATTTGATCTTTTACTTCATCAATCTCGATATCATTATATTTCCCTGAACCGAGGACTCCATTGAGGTAAAACGCTATGAATGTTAATTTTGAAATTTGCATGTCCCATCCTCCATTGAATGATTTTGAGGTTAGTATATAAATTTCTGTATACTAACAAAATCACCATAAAAAATATCAAAATATAAAAGTCAACAGACAGACAGGGGTAACAGATTTCTGTCGATTTCTATGTACTTACTATATTTAAGTAGTGTCTGTGTATAAACTCAACAATAGAGCCGTCATTCCCGCGATCTGTTGGGCGGGAATCCAGTCTTTTCAGTGAGCTCTGGATACCCGACTACAGACTTCGGGTATGACAAAAATAAAAAACAGCAGTTTATACACAGACTCTTAATTAGATAAAATATCTAAAAAAAACGGATCTGTTTTTCTGCACCCTGCAACCTGACAACTGTTCCCTCTGAACGGTTACGATAATTAAACAGCCTCAATCGCCTTTTCAAACAACCCTTTCAGTTTCCTGCTTTCTTCTGCAATCTCTTTGAGAATGCCGGACAGTTCTTTATTCCCGAAAGCCCCGGCCTTTGATGCCCATTCATCATAGGTTTTTACATGGGCGTCATTGTGCTCAATCCAGTGTTTGAGTAAATGCTTCAATTTCTCCGGTTCAGTCATTCAATCCCTCCATATTTCTTTGCGATCTTCACCTGCGCTGCAGGGAGAGCGGCAGTTCAAGATTGTTTTCTTTCATCAATTTCTCATTCAGCAGAACTTCCCCCGCAGGCCCGTCCGCCCTTACCTTTCCCGCGCCAATCACAATACACCTCTCACAGACATCTAATATAAGATCGAGGTCATGTGATGCGATGATCTTTGAGTGTTTAAACTCTTTTAAAAGATTAATGAGCTGTCTGCGTGACTTTGGATCAAGGTTTGCAGCAGGCTCATCCATCACAAGTATATCAGGCTGCATTGCGATTACCGTGGCTATTGAAACCGCCCTCTTCTGCCCTAATGAAAGCCGGTGAGGTGGTTTGTCTTTCAGATCATAACAGCCTACGGTGTTTAAGGCCTCATTGACCCTTTCAATAACCCTCTCCTCTGATAACCCGAGATTCAGGGGACCGAAAGAAACGTCATCAAAGACAGTCGGCATAAAAAGCTGGTCATCAGGATTCTGAAAAACCACGCCTACCTTCTTCCTGATATCGGATCGTGTTGTTTTGTCTAACTGCGCGTCTCCGATTATAATGCGTCCTTTCGCAGGCATAAGATAACCGTTCATGTGCGAGATCAGGGTTGATTTACCTGCGCCGTTTGCTCCTACAATACCCACAGACTCACCATGTGTAATCCTGAAACTTATACCGCTTAATGCTTCTGTGCGGTCCGGGTAGGCAAAGTGAACGTCTTTAAAATCAATGATATGATGACTCATTGTAAAATTAAATCTCCCAGGATTTTTGCGATATCATATTTTCTTAATATGACAAAAACGGTGATTGTTACAACAGCAAATATTATATCAATAAATCCGGGTTTAAAATTTTTCATCATCCTTATCCGGCCGTCAAATCCCCTTGAACACATTGCATGGTATATTCTCTCGGAACGCTCTACGGTTCTCACAAAAAGTGTACCCGCGATCTGAATAAATACCCTCATCCCCTGCCCTTTTCTTCCGAATGTCCTCATGTTTCTTGCGCGCACTATCCTCATGGTCTCTTCAGCAAGAACAAAGAGATATCTGTAAAGAAAGAGTAGCTGGACAACAAGGATTTTCGGCACAAACAGTTTTTCAAGAGCAATGCATATACCGGGAAATGAAGTAGTTGCAATCAGGAGCAGGGCTGTGCTGATTGTTAAAATAAATTTCATTATAATTGAAAAATATGAGACCCACCCCCCTGAAATGCCGACTCCATAAATGCTGTACATGGGGGCGGTATCTAAAATCGGATTAAATATTCCTACAAATAATGCAAACGGCGAGACAATGAGAAGTTTCTTCAAGATAAATATCAGGGGAATATCGCCGATAGAAAGAATGACAACGGGAAAAACAAGAAACGGGATCATCTTTGATATTTCATACTTTGGAAAAGAGATTACCAGCAGGATAAATGCAAGACTCGTGAGCAATTTGATCCTCGGATCAATCCTGTGCATGAAAGTATCCTTATAAGATAAGGTGTCGAGATAACCGATATTAAAATATTCTTTATCAAATGTCAGCATAATTTTATCAGTACAGAGAGCACAGCCCCCCTGCCAAAAGCGATACTCCTAATTCCTAATTCTTTTAAAAATCCTTATCACAAATCCAAAAATACTAATCAGTCCAATAACCATAACACTGCCAAGCAGTCCTGAGACCGAAGCGCCTGCATTTACTGCAGGCCATGATTTCTCTGTCCCGGCAGTTTCTCTGTTTTCCTTTCCGGCAAAATCATAATCCGGAAGAATTGTCGTTTTCTCCTGAATATCTTTTAATTTCGGGACAATTCCGTTTTCGTGTCCGGGAAGTTCTGCTGTCCCATAAATTTTTTCTATTGACCATTCAAGTCCATCAGGGTGCGTTGAGGCAAACCACGACAATATCCCGCCTGTAATGATTACCAGCAGACTGATACTGATGAGAACCTTCTTCATGGAAAAGCTCTCTCTCAATTTCCCTGTGCCTTCCACTATATCAAAAATCTCCGGTCTCACAGATCTGACATAATTTACAAAACCACCTGTTATAAAGCCTTCTCCCACAGCAATTGCAAGATGAATAGGGAGCATCAGGGCTGCAAAAGCAGCAAAGGGAAGTTCCGATCTGCCTGATAACAGGGTCTGAAGAACAACGGAAAATGACCCTAATCCCAGAGCAACTATCACACTCAGCATTGAAGCAATCATGATCCTGCCCGGGGTTTTATCTCTCCTTGTAATGGTCCTGTAAATTAATGGATAAGCAACAAAGCACGGATAAACACCCATATTCCAGATATTGCATCCCAGGGCAAGAATCCCCCCGTCAGCAAAAAACAGGCTTTGAATTGCCAGAACAGAGGCAATCGCAATAAACGCAGCAGATGGGCCTAATAGAATGGCAAGAATCATTCCGCCCCCGATATGCCCGCTTGAACCCGTGCCCGGAATCGTAAAATTAATCATCTGTCCAGCAAATATAAATGCTGCAAGGACACCCATCAGAGGAACCATCTTTTCATTGATGTCGTTTTTCAATCTCTTTGAACAATAAGCGATAATGCCTAAAGAGCCTGCCCAGAATGTTGTTCCAACTGCCGGTGAAAGCAGCGCGTCCGCCATATGCATATCGAATGCCTCCTTTATTTAAAAATAAAAAAAGCCACGAAGGTTTTCCGGCCTGCTGACCGTTTAAGCCTTCGTGGCTTGATTCGTTTATATTAATAACATAAAGTTCAGGCAGGTGTCAAGAAATTATCAATATTATTTGACATCGCACGTAATGTGGGTTATTATAGCTATAAGTATCCACATTAAATGGAGGTGTTTATGAGAACCATTCAGATGACATTAGATGATGACCTGGTAGAAGCCGTGGATAAGCTTGCAAAAAAATTAAAAACAACCCGTTCTGCATTTGCTCGCAAAGCCTTACGAGAGGCTATTAAACAAGCTAATATAAGCGCGCTTGAAAAAAAACATAAAAGAGGTTATGAGAATTATCCGGTTGGTAAAACGGAATTCGGTGTTTGGGAATCAGAGCAAGAATGGGGTGATTAATGAAAAGGGGAGAAGTAAGGTGGTATAAGTTCAAGAGTCCTGACAAAAAACGTCCGGTAGTGATATTGACAAGAAATAGTATATTGGAGTACTTAGGCGAGGTCACCGTAGCACCGATAACATCAACAATCAGAGACATACCAAGCGAAGTCTTGTTGTCACGTGAGGATGGCATGAAGAGTGATTGTGCTATTAACTGCGATCACATTCAGACAGTTTCAAAAGCAAAAATTGGAACATTAATTACAACCCTGTCTAATGATAAGCTTATAGACCTTTGCAGTGCTATATGTTTTTCATTAAACCTCTGAATAAAAAAAGAGACAACAATTCATAAAAAAAAAGCGAAAATTAAAACAAGATTCCTATTTCAAGCCCCTTTCGGTACTGCTTAATAGTATTGCAATACTATTATTGCTATGTTATGATAGTTCTGTATTACTAACAGGGAGATGATATGTTAGAAGAATTATTCCGGCTCAGCCAGAATTTCATCAGGATAAACAATAGGGATTACATAAGGTACTTTCTTAAATCCAATCCTCTTAAGAGCCGGTTCTCTATTGTAGTCGGTCAGAGGGGAGTGGGGAAAACAACCGCCGTAATCCAGCATATTCTCTCATCTTATGATAACGATATCTTTACAGATAAGGCACTCTACATCCAGACAGACCATTTTCTTGTCGGAAACAAATCTCTCTATGAAATAGCGGAACAGTTTTATAACCTCGGCGGAGAACTGATCTGTTTTGATGAGATACACAAATATCCCGGTTGGTCAACGGAACTGAAAAGCATTTATGACACATTCCCGAGATTGACAATTGCGGCCTCAGGCAGTTCCGCGCTGGAAATTTTCAGGGGCAGCCGTGATTTGAGCAGAAGGGCTGTGGTCTTTAGAATGCACGGCATGTCATTCAGGGAATTTATAGAACTCGAACTTGACATCAACCTTAACAGCATCAGCATTAAAGAGATTACGAAGAATCACCAGCGCGGAGCACGTGATATTATCAGTGCGGTAGAAAAAAGACGCAAAAAGATTCTCGCACTTTTCAAAGAATATCTTAAAGCCGGATATTATCCTTACTTCAGGGAATATAAAAACAAATACCTCTTCTACCTTACCTTGGAACAGAATATACACACTACACTTGAGAGCGACCTGATAGCCATATATCCCTCTTTAAGCGGAAACAGCATTAAAAAAATAAAAAAGCTTTTGTCCATAATAGCATCCTCTGTCCCCTTTACTCCTGATTTAAAAAAATTAAAGACAATGCTTGATATAGGAGATGAGAGGACTTTAAAAGCTTATCTTAAATACCTCGAAGATGCAGGGATAATACTAACAGTTTCCAGGAGCGGCAAAGGGCTAAGGGAACTTGAGAAACCTGAAAAGATATACCTTAATAATCCTAATCTTATTTATGCCATATCATCTCACACGCCGGTTAACACCGGTAATTTAAGAGAGACATTTTTTATTAATATGGCAAGTTCTTCGTATAAAGTAACTGCGCCGGGTCGGGGGGATTTTCTTGTTAACGGAAAATTTACCTTTGAGATCGGAGGGAAGAACAAGGACTTTAACCAGATTAAGGACATAAAAAATTCCTTCCTGGCAGTAGACGATATAGAAATAGGGGTTGGAAATAAAATCCCCCTATGGCTCTTTGGATTTTTGTATTAGGGGCGGTGAACTATTACGCATTTTGATATTTAAATTAGTCTCAAGCATGTTAGTATCTTTAACAGGTCTGCATCACTGATGCAGGCTTTTAATGGCCGCAAGCTCTTTTTCGTTCCTTTAGTTTTGCATAGTATGCAACAACGTCCCCAATGAGTTCTCTTTTGTTTAAAGTAGATTGTTTATTGTCTTGACTTCAATCTGCCTGTCGAGCTGAAAATCTTCCCTTCCGAAATATACCACCGTTCCCTTCCTCAGTTGCAACTGTTCCAGGCTTCTTTTAAAGCCTTTTAAATCCTCCAGGTCTATAGTGGTCGATGTCTTAATTTCATAAGCATGCAACCCCTGCCTGTCATGAACAAGTAAGTCTATTTCATCTCCCTGAGATGTTCTGTAAAAAGAAAATCCGGTACGGCCTGATGACTCTTGCATATATTTGCGCTTTAGTTGTTCTATCACAAATCCTTCAAAGCTAACGCCCCTGTACGGCGAGGTTCTTAAAGCCTCAATGGATGAAATGTTTAATAAATAATGAAGCAGTCCGGTGTCACGGAAATAGATTTTATGGCTCTTTATCAGCCGCTTGCCCACATTTTGATAATAGGGGACAACCCTGTCAATAAGGAAATAAGTTTCCATTAATTCCACATAACGGTTAACAGTGTGATAGCTGACCCCGAATGCTGACGCTGTCCGAGATGCATTCCAGAGCCTTCCATGAAAGTGCGCTATCATGGTTAATAACCTGATCTGCTGCTGAGAGGAGAGAGATGTTTTTAATAAAGCAAAGACGTCCCGCTCTACAAATGTTTTCACGTACTGTTCCATCCAGATAATCCGGTCGTTTTCATTCCGTAAAAGCGGTTCCGGATAACCGCCGGTCAGCCAGAATTTCTCCACTTTCATTTTTTTGAGGGCATTCGCTTCGGAATAACTGAAGGGCTGGATCTCGATAAACCCCACTCTGCCGGCAAGGGTTTCGGATATCTTTTTTACAAGCAGCGGATTGACCGAACCGAGCAGGACGATACGGCCCTTCCAGGACCTCTTTCGGTCAACATAGCTCCTCAAAGCCGGAAAGAGTTCGGGCAATGTCTGCGCCTCATCTATTATGCAATGCTCGCCGTACTCTCTGAGGAAAAACTCTATATCAGCCGAGACCCTGCCGTAATCAGAAGGCTTCTCCATATCAAAATATCTCCATTCAGACAGTTCCATCTTCGCAAAGGTGGTCTTCCCGGATTGCCGCGGCCCCACAATGACCACAACGGGAAACAGCTTGAGATATTCAGCTAATTTACCGGAGATTATGCGCTTTACCAGAGGCATGCTTTCATTATAGAAATATAATTTCTAATTTGCAAGCTTTTGATTTGTTTGATTTATATATAAGCAGGTGTCTGAGGCAGGTGTCAAGAAATTAAACGACTCATCTGTATAGCGATTTATGAACTACACTTATCATGTAGGAATTACTCTACATATTCTGCTATCTTCATAT
>BDSY01000017.1 GCA_002897895.1 bacterium BMS3Abin06 | reverse complement strand
TTCACTGCTCAAGGGATTTGACTATGAAGAGGCGATAATCCTGTTGGTTATGTTCTGCGCCCTTCTGACGGCTCACCGCCATTTCTACCGCAAGGCATCTCTTATCGGACAGAAATTTACGCCGGGCTGGACAGCAGCCATATCAACTGTTTTGATATGTACGGCCTGGCTGGGGATTTTTTCATACAAACATATTGAATACTCCAATAACCTCTGGTGGCAATTTACGTTTACAGGAGACGCTCCGCGATTTCTCAGGGCTGCTGTCGGGACAGCCTGTGTCGTCCTGTTTTTTGCGATAGCTAAACTGTTTCGTCCTGCTGCGCCGGAATCTTCTCTCCCGGGTCTTCCGGATCTTGAAAAAGTAAGCGCTATTGCAGCCATGTCCCGGAATACCCTGGCGAATCTTGCGCTCCTCGGCGACAAGCCTCTCTTATTCAGTGAGAGCGGCAGCGCATTCATTATGTACGGAGTTGAGGGACGAAGCTGGATAGCCATGGGAGATCCTGTCGGACGGCAGGAGGAAACAGCCGAACTGGCCTGGCGCTTTCGTGAGATGTCCGACCGCCATAACGGATGGACTGTTTTCTATGAGGTCGGGACTGAAAACCTCCAGGTTTATTTAGACCTCGGACTCACGTTTGTCAAACTGGGGGAGGATGGACGTGTTTTACTGGAAACTTTTTCACTTGCCGGACATGAACGCAAGGATATGCGACACGTCCTTCATAAACTCGACAGGGAGGGATGTTCTTTTGAGATAATCACGCAGGAGAGGATTCCTGCCATTCTCCCGGAGTTAAAGAGGATATCCGATGCCTGGCTTGCAGAAAAAAATACGCGCGAGAAGGGATTCTCCCTCGGATTTTTCAGCGAAGATTATCTCACGAGATTTCCTGCTGCCGTAGTTAAAAGAGAAGATAAAATTATTGCATTTGCCAATATCTGGGCCGGAGCCGGAAAAGAGGAACTCTCTATCGACCTTATGCGTTACCTCCCTGATGCTCCACACGGTCTTATGGACTATCTGTTCATCCGGCTCATATTGTGGGGCAAACAGGAAGGCTATAAGTGGTTTAATCTGGGGATGGCTCCTCTTTCAGGACTTGAAGATCGTGCCCTTGCCCCGCTCTGGAGCAGGCTTGGGGCATTTGTATTCCGTCATGGCGAACATTTCTATAACTGTCAGGGCCTGCGTCAGTATAAGGAGAAGTTTGATCCTGAATGGAAGCCGAAATACCTGGCCTACCCCGGCGGTTTTTCATTGCCGCGTATACTTGCCAACATTGCTTCGCTTATTTCGAGGGGTCTGGCAGGAATTATCACAAAGTAAACTGGGGCAAAGATAGTCATTTCCTCAACATAATACCCTGAAGTTATATTGGTTTTTGATCTGATACTGTTTTGACTGCATAATCTTCCATATCCCTTTTGACCTTTTCTTTTATCAACGAGAAACCATGTTCCCTGTCTTTTCTTCCAACTCTTACAGGGTCGTGAACTCGCAGCTCGATTCTGTTAAAGGGCAGGGGAATGCTGTAATGGTCCCACCTTTTTTCCATATGTATTTCTCTTTTCACTCTTATCGTCAGCGGAAGTATCCTGTGTTTTGTAATTAAAGCCATAGCAAAGGGAAATGCCTGGGGAATATGGTATGGGCCCAGGGGGCCGTCAAGGGTAACTGCAAAATTATATTCTCTGTCAATATGCTTTCTGATTTTGAGGAAAAAAGCCCCACCGTTGTTTTTATCCGGAACCCTCATCGGGACATAACCAAAGTACCCGGAGATAGAAGCGATGTAATCTCCCCTGAGGTCCTTCGTGGTAAGAACATATAGCTTTTTATTCAGAGCCGCCGGATAAAAACAGAAACTGTCTCCGTGCCAGAAAGTATAGATAAATCTTTCCTTTTCTCCGGTATCGAGCAAATGACGGTTTCCCGTTATGATGACCTGACTGCTCCGGTAGACAAATTGAATATAAGATGCAAAACATCGGGCAGCGATACGATGAAACAGCTCAGCCGGGCTTTTCACTTGTTATCTTTTCTGCATCAATCATTTTTGACAATCATTATGCTTTAATCTTCTTAAGACCTTTATATACAGTTTGGCAACTTTTGCAGCTATAGATTCCTCAGAAAACTTCTGAGAAAAAGAAAATGCGTTTTCAGACATTTTATGCAGGAGCTGAGGGTTATGCATTAATGAAATAATTTTTTTTGACCATATAGAGATATCCGGTACGGTCTTGAATCCATTAATTCCATTGTGGATCACATCTTCAATGCCGCTGGAACGGACCGCTATAACCGGGCAACGGCCTGCCATTGCTTCAAGCAATACCATCCCCTGGGTTTCCGATTGCGACGCAAAAATAAAAATATCGGAAAAAAGGTAGTATTGACTTAATTTGTCCTGAGTCAAAGAAGAAGCCAGAGTGACATGTTGAGCAAGGGCGTTGTTTTCAATGAACTGCAAAAGATTTGATTTTTCCGGGCCGTCCCCTGCAATGATACACCTGAAAGGGATATCCGAATGTTCCTTTATGTACTTTATTCCTTCAAGGAGAAAATAAAGGTTTTTTTCTTTTGTCAATCGGGACACTGATAGTAACACGATTTCATCATTGCTTTTATATTTTTGAGAAAGGGCATTCAGGTCATCGGGGGTAACATCCTTATAGGTTTTGAATTCTATTCCGGATGGAATAATGGCAATTATCTTACCCACACCGATATTTCTTAAATACTCTTTTGCGGTAAAGGTTGGCGCCGCTATTGCGTCACATTTCAGGGCGAATCTTCTTATCAGGTAATGGGGCGCCGCATTTTCAAATAATCTGCCCACTAAAGGTATATTGTGTGCGTACTTCTCTAACCGGGTATGGTAGGTAAGAATGACGGGGATATTATATTTCTTTGCAAGTTTAAGCCCCCTGGTGCCCATCCAGAAAGGATGGTGCACATGGACGATATCAATATGAAGGGACATGAATTTTTTTTCAATGGCAGGGGAGAATATATTTGTTATGGCATAATTTTTGTAATATGCCAGTCGCCTGCATCTTATTGTACACTGATCGTCTTCGGGAGATTCTTCGCGGTATCGAGGGGCAAAAATATAAACTTTATGCCCCAGTTGTCTAAGGCTGTCGGCAAGTCTTTTAATCGAAACCGATACTCCGCCGACAAACGGGTAGTATGTATTTGTAAACATCGCGATTGTTAATTTCAGATCATCAGGGATTTTTTTCTTTTTGGCGCCAAAATCCCTGTAGTAATCCACTTCCTTTGTTGCCTTTATGTATATCAGGGCCCCAATGAGCGCCAGAAAAGTCAAAACGAGAATGAAATTAACAATTGAAACATAAAAAAGTGAGTGGATATAAACCCACAGGCTTTCTGCAAAGGCAATAAATCTGTATCGGGGAATATCGGGCTGTTTCATGAGCTGAAAACTTACACCATCATGATTTACATACACTTTAAGATAATGATAAAAACTGTTTTCATCACTGATTGACAGCATACCTCCGCCACCGCCGGTAATATAATACGGCACGCCTTCTATATTTTTTTTGTCAAATATTTCCACAGTTGAAGAAAAAACCGCGGAAACGTGGAATTTTGAAAAGGTTTGCATCAGGAAGCGGCGGTATGAAGAGCTTTTTATAAATTCAGGTTTAAGATTCATTATTGAAGCGCCGTCAACCTGATATGGAGGTCTGTTCATAAATACAAAACGGTATTTATATTGCTGTGAAGCCTCAAGTTCCTTTAAAAGCCATGTGCGCTGCCACGATTCAGAAGTTTCCCCTGTGGTGTCAAGGAAAATAAAATAGGAATTTTTAACGCCGAAAGAAAAATAAAACGGACCGAAATGATCATAAAACCTTAATGCCCCCTTATCTGCAATTTCATTATCGCCGATGCACAGAATTGCCGGGCTTTTCAGTTTTTTAAGGCTTCGGTATAATATTCTGTATTTATCTTCAGCTCCGTCGAGCACCGCATTCCCCAGTGAAATAAGCATATCGGGCTTATCATGATTAATCAGGGGCACTAATTTTTTGTCAAAAACAGCGATGGAATTTTTTATATTGCCGATCACTACAAAGGACAACCCCTTGCCGCCCTTTGCCGCCTTTTTTACGGATTCTATGCCTTTGAGATTTATGGAATGGAAGTCTGTTTCAAACAGGAAAAGATATGATTTATATGTAAGGAGACTCAAAATGATGCAAATATCAATATATAAAAGTATCTTTAACCTGGGTGGACATTTCATATTTTCTCCGGCATGATTATTTTATAATCTCCCTTTCTATTTGACAGCATATACCACCGGCATTGCCCCTGATTACCGGCCTTCCTTTTGAATAAGTTTAGCAGTATTTTAAGCAGATTCTACAGATATTTTAAAGACTATAGCTGCAAGAGGATTTTACAGGGTATTTATAGAAAAGAGAAGATGGATTTACAATTAGACAAAAACTAATAAAGCTTATCCTCTCTCCATCTTGCCGGGAATACAATCTTAAAGGTTGATCCATGCCCTGATTTACTCTCGATGAACAAATCCCCCATATGTTCGGAGACTATCTGTTTCACTAAAGGCAGTCCCATTCCAAACCCGCGTTCCTTTGTGCTGAAAAACGGCCTGAATACATGTGCAATTTCATCTTCAGGAATTCCATATCCCGTATCAGAAACACTGAAAGCCACATTATCCCCTTCTTTGAATGTCTCAACCGCTATCTTCCCCCCGACGGAAGTGGCTTCAAGAGCATTTTTAATAATATGAAACAAGGCTACCCTTAAAAGATCCTGCTGCATATTCATTCTCAGCGGTTCAGTCGACATTTTTACTGACAGTTCCACTCCCTTATACATAGCCTCTTTCTCTATGACTGAAACAATGCGTTCAAGAACTCTGTTCAGGTCATCATGTTTAAATTTCGACTGCCTGTTTTTAAGAAGAGTTTCAAAGTCATTTACTATTTTGTCCAGCTTTTCAGCCCCTTCAAGTATATATTGAAGGCTCTCTCTTAAACTCTCCGAAAGATTTTCTTTCTGGATTATCCTTTTACACCTCCCCCCGATCATCGCAGCAGGGTTTCTCACCCTGTCCGCCACAGTTAAGGCCATCAGGCTCATTGTCCTTTCTGCCCCGATAGTCTCTAATTCCTGGTTTAATTCGGTTAAATCCGCATTAATTGACTCTATCTTCCTCATCAGCATCTCTCTCTCTTCTTCAGCCTGTTTGCGCTCGGTAATGTCCCGCTGTACCGATACCCAATGTATAAATAATCCCTTCTCGTCTGCAAATGGAACAATATTGCATTCAACCCAGAATTCGGAACCGTCCTTCCGGTAATTAATGAGCTCCACTCTCACCGGTTTAATCTGATCCAATGCAACACGAATTTTATTCAATGCAGAAAGACTCGTTTTCGGCCCCCGCAATATCCGCAGCGTCCTGTTTGTAGCCTCTTCATCGTTATAGCCGGTCATCTTTGTAAAGGCATCATTTACATAGAGTATTCGCCTGCCCCGCATTTCACCCGGCTCTGCTTCTAAAATGATGATGGCATCGTTTGCATTTGCGACTGCTGATTCAAGGAGTCTCAGTCTCTCCTCTGACTTTTTGCGTTTTATTGCATTTTCAATGGTTACCGGCAGTATTTTGAGATAATCAAGCTCGGCGTCTTTTATTATATAATCATAAGCGCCCGCCTTCATGGCCTTGACGGCAACACCCACGTCGCAGCCATCAGTTACCACTATAACCGGGATATCCCGCACCAGGTTAAAAACATCAAAGACTGTCCCGTCTTCAAGAAGATAATCACTGATCACAACATCAAATCCTCCGGGATTCAATGCCTCTTCAGCTTCTGAAACAGACCCGGCCACAACATAAGCATAACTGAAATTTCCCTGTTCAACAAAGCGACTGAAAGCGTTCTGGTCGACTTCGTTATCTTCGACTAATAAAATCCTGTTCTTTGCATTGTTCATTACTTTTTATTTTTAACCCTTTGATTTTACCGGATAAAATCTTCTTGTATTCTATTCTCATCACACTGCATAATTCTTATAACATCGGGAGTTATGCTATTAAGATGCCTGTATTT
The DNA here is from genome assembly GCA_002897895.1 of bacterium BMS3Abin06. Taxonomy (GTDB): domain Bacteria; phylum Nitrospirota; class Thermodesulfovibrionia; order UBA6902; family UBA6902; genus BMS3ABIN06. Next base: position 15,141 of record BDSY01000017.1, on the reverse strand, counting down.
ATTATCGTCAAACGCATATGGAAACTTGAATAAACACTCCCCGCCGCAAGCTGCGGGGTATCAGAATACAGAAGCCGGAATGAGTCAAATGCACAGGGCTTTATTTCTTTTTATTCTGACTCCTGACTCCTGTCTCCTGACTCCTGCCGTTAAGATCTTGCAACCAGCCGGATAATAGGATAAAATTATAACGATGATTTCCGGTATTTCAATCTTATTGAAGTGGTTTCTTCTATTTACTTTTCTTTTCTCCTGTGCTGTAAACCCGGTTACCGGTGAACGGGAGTTAATGCTTGTTAGTGAAGAACAGGAATTGAGAATAGGCAGGGAAGCTGCACCGTCAATGAAATGGGAATTTGGCGGACAATATTATGACAGTTCCCTTGAATCTTACCTTGGGACAATTGTAACCCGGTTATGGAAGAACTCTGAGAGGCCGTATCTTCCGATGCAATTTTATATTCAGAATACTTCTGTCCCAAATGCATTTGCCCTCCCCGGATATGTAGCCATTACAAGAGGACTTCTCAGCGACATGGATAATGAGGCGCAATTTGCAGCAGTTATCGGCCATGAAATCGGCCATGTAATGGCGCGGCATACAGCTCAGAAAATTTCACGCATGACACTTCAGCAGTTAGGGCTGGCTGTCGGCGCAGCGGCACTCGATGGCAAACGTGGAAGTGACACACTTCTTACAGTTGGTGCAATAGGCAGCAGCCTTTTGCTTCTTAAATACGACAGAAACCAGGAGATACAGGCAGACAGGCTCGGAGTTAAATATATGGCGGAACTCGGTTATGATCCGAATGAAGCAATATCGGCCCATAAAATACTTGAAAAGTCGGTAGACAACTATCTTAAAAGACAGGGTAAATCTCGCGAAGAGGATAATTTTATTACCAGCCTTCTCTCAACACATCCAGAGACAGAGGTAAGACTGAGCGAAATCCGGGCAATGATAAATGAACTGCCTCCATACACGATTAAAAATGACGGCAGATTCGGCAGACGCTTCCGGACCGCTGCTGCGAAAATGAGAGAAATCAACAAAATTTACTTTATATATGATAAGGCGGAAAAATATTATCAGGAAAATAATTTTAATGAAGCTGAAAGAAAATTAAAAGAGGCGATCAAGCTCAATAGCTCGCAAGCACCCTTTCACAACCTGCTGGGTTTTGTAAAAATGCAGCAGAAAAATTATGCTGAAGCGGAAAAATCATTCAGGAAGGCATTGTCCATTGATTCAGGCTACCAGCCGTCTATCTATGGGACAGGACTTGTACGTTACTTTGAAGGAAATTACAATCAGGCCATTCGGAAATTTAAAAAGAGCCTTGAACTATATCCGGATCATGCCCTCACACACTTTGGATTAGGCAAAAGCTATCTCCGGGTAAAGCAATATTCAGAAGCTATCCCGTATCTCGGCTACTTTGCACAAGCCGCACCAGGGAATCCCGAAGTTCACGGCTTGCTCGGGATATGCTACGACATGGAAGGCGAGATTAAACCGGCTGTAAGAGAATATAGATATCAATTACAGGTAGCGCCTGACACAGAACTCGGACGACACTCAAAAGAAAGACTTGCAGTGCTTGAGCCTGTGCTGAAGTTGAGATAATTTTTATGGTGCCGGCGGTGGGAGTTGAACCCACACGGGCCGAAGCCCACCGGATTTTGAGTCCGGCGCGTCTGCCATTCCACCACGCCGGCTATTTACCCGGTTGGAAAATATGCTTTCAAAATCATCTGACCTCTATTATAAAACGGTTCCTATCGACATTTCACAAAATAACTGATTGAGCGGTTGTATGTACGTTCCTGTTCTGCAGTAAAAAAGCATGCCGGAAGCTCGTTATTTTTCCTGTGATAATGAAGACAGTCACAGCATTTATTTTTCCTTTCACATGGTTCATAAGTGCAGTTGCAATAGGGATTGTTCTTTTCCATCTTACATTCCATAAACCCAATCTCCTCTGATTTTATTTTTAACTAAGATAAATAAACACTGAATCAATAATCAAGGGCAGAGATATTTTTGAATAACTGGATACGGATACATTATATGATTTTCTATCTAAAAGCCAATTAATCCCCGGAGGCAGGTCATTGATTCAGGGGAGCCGGATCTTTGGCAGTAGAAAAAAATACTTAAGACGAGCGCCGCAATGGATAGAAAGAGGAATAAAACAGGCATTTTCAAGTCCTTTTGATCTTTTCCAGATCTGAAAAATCCGATTTCTGACTCCTTCCGGGTCGATTGAGAGGTCTCTGATTCTCTATCTTTATTCTCTGTACCGGTCCCAGGTGTTTCAGGTTCAGTTACGGAATCATTTTTCATGGTAGCCGGGACTTGTTTCTTTTGCTCTTTACTTCTGAGGGCAATCTTATAATGAAAGACCTCCTTATCTATTCCCATTCCTTCGGCAACCTCATAGACATCATCGACATCTACTTTTGCTTTTTCTCTTTCAAAGGCCACGTTGAGGGATCTGTCACATAATGAATTAATTATACGAGGTACGCCGCCCCCGGTGCCGGAGGCTAAAACTAAAGCTTCAAAACCTGTATCTGTAAATATGGAGGGGTTACCTCCAGCCACTTCAATACGATGTGAGATATATTTACGTGTCCTGTCGGCATTCATCTTCCCTAAAATTTCCAGGGCTGCAATGCGTTGTTTAAAAGATTCCATCTCCGGCCTGGTAATTATTTCCATCAATTCCTCCTGGCCAAGCAGAAGCATCTGGATAAGTTTAGTCGAGCCTTCCTCGAGATTGTTCAGTAAGCGGATGCCGTTGAGTATATTATCTGCTATCAGGTGTGATTCATCTATTATCATCAGACATTTACCGCCTTCAGAATTAATCTTTAAAAGAGCATCCCTGATATCCCTTAAAGCAAATATTCTCTCGGATGTCGATGGTTTTAAACCAAGCTCCTGGGCAATAAAGAGAAAAAGGTCTTTGCTGTTTCCAGGTGGCTCAGCCATCCATATGACTTTTACATCATGAGAAAAATCAGATTTTATCATTTGACTCAGGGTTGTCTTGCCTGACCCTATAGGCCCTGTTATTACTATCAAACCCCGGCCTGCCTTTAAAGAGTCTGTTACCCTGTTACGGACCCGTGCATAATCACCCTGATCAAAAAAGAACATTGGATCAGGCACATTCTCAAAGGGCAGTTTATTCAGACCAAAATGTTTGGTGTACATATTATCTTAAAACTCCTTGTCTTCAGGAATGAGCTTTACCTCAACCCTGCGATTTTTAGCTCTACCCTCATTTGTCTCATTAGAGGCTATGGGACGAGTGTCACCGTAACCGATTACAGAGATACGCTCACGGGATATACCGTATTTCACCAATATATTGGCAATAGCCTTTGCCCTGAGGAAGGATAGATCCAAATTGTCTCTGTATTGCTTTCCGGAAGATAACTTGATGGGCATGTTATCAGTATGCCCCTCGATAATTACACGATAATCAGGGGATGCCAGAATATCCCGGACTGATTCTTTAACAGCATTCATCAGCCCTTTGTTAATGACAACCTGGCCGGTCCTGAACGCCCCATCACCAAATACAGCTAAAACCCTTGCAGTTTTTTTAGATCGTTCGGTTTCAACATTTGCCTGAGTCTCTTCAATTTTATTTGAAAGCTTATCCTCTAACGTGGCTATAGTGGCCTGCAATTTTTCAACTAAAGCCCGATTGGCTGCCTGCTCTTTGGCTAATTGTCCTGAAACATCTTCTGATTTGGGCGAGAGGTCCTTTGACTTTACTACTTTCAGGTTATTTTGATAACGGGTATCTTCGGCAGGGATTTCTAATGCCTTAAATGTAATAATACCTGATAATGAAAGAAACAAAACAGAAAGGCCGATGATAAAATTACGCATAATAACTTAGTAGAAAAATTATTTTTTTACCCACAGGATTATCTTAAAGGATTAAATACAATATTTCAACACATTAAGAAAAAAGTCAGCAATTCAGGGTGAAAACGGATGCAAGATTGCTTCGTCGCAGAAGCTCCTCGCAATGACATCGCGAAAATCTTTTCTGTCATTGCGAGCGGAGCGAAGCAATCTCAATGCGGTACAAATTTACCGGGAATTGCCGGAAAAAAGTCCGGGATATGGTATGTTTGCGCAAGGGATTAAAATTCATAAGCCGGAAGAATTAGTTCTTCCGGCTTATGAACTGGAAATTGAAAGTTTAATTTTTCTCTTCTTCTTCTTCCGGCTTTAACGCCTCAACTTTTTTCTCTAATTTCTTGAGCTTCTTTTCGAGTTTTCTGACCCTGTTGAAATCAAACCACTGTTCGTTTGTTACCGGGTAGTCGTTATAGTGTGAGCCCCAGACCCTCCATGAGTCGTCATAGTTTGCAGGGTCTTTAAACCCGAGCAGCCTCAGCTCAAGATATGATAATGTTGAGCGTGTCCCTGACTGGCAGTAAGCGATGGTCCGCTTATTCCTGTCAAGGGACTTATAAAAACCGGCAACTCTGTCAGGAGAGATAAAACCGTTATCTTTCATCTTGCCTGTTTCAAGGTCTTTCACCTGGTCAAAGGTCTTCTTGTGAGGTATATTGATAGTGGTGTTTGTAATGTGGCCGGCCCTGAGAGCGCGCATATCGGAGCCTTTGTACTCCTTTGGCGTCCTCGCATCAATAACCTGCACACCTTTTTTCTTGCCGCTCGCTATTTCCATCATCTCATCGGTACTTGCGTAAACGCTGGAGCGAACCTTTGCCCTGAAAGTTTTAGGTTTTAAAATTGTCGGTTTGTTGTCCTGTCCGTAGCCTTCGTTAATCCAGGCGTCGATGCCGCCGTTAAGGACATGAACCTTATCGTGTCCAAGGTACTCAAGTATCCAGAAGGCTACAGTTGTATCCTTCATGGTGTCGGTTTTAGCATGTTCACCATATATGACAACATGTGAGGCATTACTTATCCCGACTTTTCCAAAGAGTTTTTCGTATTTTGATGTATCCCTCCATACTCTTGATGTCTTGTCCCTGAGCGCCTTCTTGCATTGTTTGCCTATGCTGATGGCCCCCGGGATATGACCTTTTGCATAATTCTTGAGGTTCCGGCAGTCGAGAATTACCCAGCCAGGATTACCGATTTTGTCTTTCAGCTGTTTAGCTGTAAGAAGCAGATCAGGATTTGCCCACTGCGCTGCCTGGGACAGACCTGTAAATGCAAGCATAAAGGCTGCTATTAAAAACAGCAGGACTAATCTTTTTCCCATAATTACACCTCCTGATTTAAAGTTAAGGTTAATTAACTCTGAAATGAAAACCAATTCTCCTCCTTTCCTGCTAAGCTTATTCATTATTCTTCATCTTCCTCAATATCCAATCCTTTAAGATACTGCTGAAACTCCTTACTCATGCCGGCTCCTAATAATTCTCCGCCGCCCACGCCATAAGCAGGGGCTTCAGCTTTTTCGAAATAGCCGGGCTGTATGCCTGTTGAATAGGAATTTATGAAACCGAACATAAACGCTGTAATCAGGATTAATATCATAATTATTATTAAGCGCTTATCCATTTAAGCTCCTCCTTTTAAACTGTAGCGGCAAGCTATTCATCCTCTTCGTCATTGTCTTTGAATAAATTGTCATAATATTTCTCCGTTTCCTCGTCTATTACAACTTCAACCCCTTTCTCTTCCCTGTCACTGAAGACACCGGCATGGATGAACGGCGGAATGCTGTATCCGAGAAGGAATCCTACAAAAAGAATGACGACTATTATTATGATTCCAAAAATTTTATTCATAAGCCTCTCTCCATGAACTGTTAGAACTTAATTTGTCTATGCCTTTTTTATCCTGAAGATAATTTTTCCGTTTTCTTTATTCTTTTCGATGATCTCGTTGCCTGAAGATTCACACATTGCGGAAATTGATTCTGAAGAAGAAGGATTATCAAAAATTACTTCCAGAATCTCTCCTGAATTTATTTTTTCAAGTATTTTTTTTGTGTAAATTTGCGGATGTGGACATACATAACCAAGACAGTCCAGCGTGTAAACCCCGTCGCTTTTTTTTTCAAATTTTATTGCCATATTAAATTAACCTCCCTTATTATTTTCTATGGTTAAATATCAAGAATTGCCAGTTCTTTTGCCATCTGTCTCTCTGTCCACCAGTTGAAAAATTTAACGCCGATGAAAGCGCCGCCTATCATCCCGATACCGAACAGCCAGCCTGCAGGGTCACCGTTTGCCACCCTGACGAAAAATGCCCCGACATTGCACCCAAGACCAAGCCTTGAGCCTATTCCCATGAGGGCTCCACCTGTAATTGCCCAGACAGCAAGTTCTCTTGTCGGTTTTTTAAACTTGAATTCATTGTTCATAAGAGCCATTACTGCGGCGCCTGCGATAAGGGCGAGAGACATCCAGTCAGCAGGGTTCAGAGCCGGATTCGGGATGCCGTTAATGTATCCAAAGAATATATTGTCCATATTGTCCCATCCGAGTTTTTGCATTCCCCAGCCGACCCACTGTGCTTCCTGTGTTGTGACATACCAGTAGCCCGGATCAAAGACCGTTCCCCTTATAGACAGACCAAAGTCAGACCCGATTCTCTGGAGTATCTCCCCGGCATTTCTTATCCCGAATTTGATTCGCAGCCCTTCGATTACAAACATCTGGAGACCGCAGGCAATTCCGAGTACCAGTCCAGCGATTGCCGTCCTTTTTGAGGACATTATCATGTTCCGGAAACCGCTGAAATTATCCCTGAAACTTATATTCCCCATCTTATGTGCTAACTCTCTCATCTGGCTTTTTCTGCCCCATATGAAGAAAACGACAATGAGCAAAACCAGGGCAGGTAATACAACACCTATCAGGACATTCCCGATATAGGCGCCTGCAAAAGTTTCTTTGGTAAACCCCAGCATTTCTGCAAATGAAGTAATAGGCTTGTCCCAGACATATCCGGCTAGATACTGGTCTATCCAGCCGTCTCCTACATTTATACGTTCAGGAAGTCCCTTGGCAAGGGCTGATTCATGCCACGATGCGGGAACAAGCTTATTTAACCATCCGCCGATATCCACAAATGAAGCCTGGGTAACACTGATTGATAAAATTACAAGCAGCGCCGTTCCATTGCCCTCCCCGGTCTTGTAAAGAGAGCCTGATGCGCAGCCGCCGGCAAAGACCATCCCTACTCCGAAGATAAACCCTGCAATAACCGAATGGATACCGACAGGGGAAGAATGGAAAGTGCTGATGCCTGTAGCAGTAACAAAAGCGGATACTAATGCGAAAAGCACAACCGATATCATTATGCCGACGACCATTCTCGGCACCCCGACAGCAAACAGGTCTCTGAATGCCGAGGCAAAGCAGAATCTTCCATACTGCAAACACATCCCGTAGATAAACCCGAACCAGAGATAAGCAGAAAGATAAATATAGTATTCGTTGTAGGCATAAGTAGAGACGCTGATTAAAGCAAAAAAACCTACTATCACAAGGGCCCATATCTGTTTCTTTTTAGCGATGACTTCGTTCACCCTCTATCCTCCTATAACTATGAATTTTTTTGTTGTAGATAAATCTATTAAAGCAAACTGTATGCCGGGTTGTAACTCATTGAAAGTAATAATAGTTTCTTTTTAAAGTGATATATCGCTGTCCCAAACAGGACAGGAGAACAGGCCGGAAGTCCTGTTTGGAACAAAAAATCAGTTGCAGATGAACAAATGCTTATGCATATTTGTATGCTGATGCTTCACTATGCAATAAATTTAAAGGCATGGGTATAGGGAGCATCAATGGAAACTTATTATTTTTAGCAAAGACAGAGATAAAAGTAATAGTTCAGCCTTGTGGGTAATGCAAAGGAAGAGGGAGCTGAACTATTACTTTTATCTTCTTGCCGATCCTGACCGGCACCCCTTACCTTGACATCTCCTTTACCAAATAGTACTCTTGAAATAGAGGCGATGAATTATGAAAAGAAAAAAATCTGATCCAAAATGTGCAAAGAAACATCTTGAGAGACTCAGAGAGATGATTGCAAAAGACCCTCCCCCTCTTTACAAGATGAGCAAAGAGGAGATCATCAGGCAACTTCGTAAGACGCGAGAAGAAATCTGGGAAGAAAAACTTGCGGCTCGTCCTTGATACCAATGAATATATATTTGCCTTTGGCCCGGCAAAGGCAGATGCATCTTTAAAGCTGCTGGAAAATCTGCTTGAAAAAAGACATTCGCATATTGTCCGTCTGCCTCGTACAATATTTAATGAAGTAAAACGCAACTTGCCGCCTGAATACTTCCTCGAATTTATAAAATTCATTAATGCATTTACCACAATTGATGAAGATTCTCTAATCCCGTTTGAGCTTGGAGTAAAATATGAAATCAGGGGATTCAAAATAGCTGATGCCTTCATAGCCGCATACGCTGAATGGGTCGGCGCAGATGCGCTTATCACAGAGAACCGCCACTTCCTGAAACACAATCCTGAGTTGCCTTTTAAAGTTTTAACCGCTGATAAATATCTGAAACTCATTAAATAACATTACCCCTTAAAAACACTGGAAAAGATAAGCGCCGCCCTGCATATCGCTCTCAAAGACCTGTTTGACTTCAAATATCGTCAAAAGCCTCTTCCCGCAATAGAAAAAGAAAGGATGAAGCTGCTTACTCGACAGTACCGAGTTCTGTCATTCCGGCTTGTCCGGAATCTATAACCCTTTGATTTTCCCGGATTCCCGACAAGCGGGAATGACAACTGCGTGGTCATGACGTTTTCTTTAGAATCAACATGTTAAAAGAGAACTCGGTACTCTTAAGCTGCTTACATTCCTCAAAGCAAAAAAAGCGGACGACATAAAAATGAGGCACCGAATATTAAAAAGCATATTTGAGCAGATTGAAAAAAATTATCAGCCCCGAAAATAGCAACTCCCCTCAATCCCCCTTAACCCAAGAGGGAAGCTTTCAAGCCTTTTTTGTCTTGCAAAGTGAATTTATTTGTAAAATATAAGAACCGGATAAAGACAAGCAGTAGTTTATTTTGAAAATAATCAGGGACGCTCTGAGATTATCAATCCAGAAACCATTCTTTTGGTGGCTCTCTGTTTAAGTCACGCGCGCCATGTAATACAGCAAGTATTTCAACATCTTTACTTGCCTTCTTTAATTCTATAGACAATTCTGTAATCCTGAAATATGACTTCTCTGAAACCGTATTTTTCAAATTCAGGCACGATACGGCCACAAAGAGACATTACCTCAAGTTTTGATGTTGCTTTGATAAGAGATTTAACAAATCTTGCTGCATAGGTGGGAGAGTCTTTAGATATATATTCATAAATAGAAAGTAAATTATTGCTTGCCTTTTCAGTCCATCTTATTTTGCCCATTCTTCAACTCTGTTAAGAAGCTCTTCAGTAGTCAATAAATTACCTTTTTCTGCATCATTTAGTCCCTCAAGAACCTGGGCAACAAAATTGATTTCATACATTATATCTTCAAGAGAACACTCATCAGGCAGCTTCTTGATAGTTTCAATCGTTGCTTCCTTGAGTATATTCATAGAATATTTCTCCTTCCTTAATTTTTATTACATTATTTGCCGGTCTTCTGCTTTTACGCTTTTTTCATACAAAAACTCCGGATCCATATCCAGATGATTTGCCCATTTGATAGAATCAAAGCTTACGGCTACGGAGTTAAATAAAGCTTTATTTTTCAGTTCCGCAAATTTACCTATTTTTAAATAAGGCGAAACATCAAAAATTCTTTCTTCATTATTTTTGAATTTAATTAAAAGCTTATACCCCTCTAATGGTTTTACATCAATAACTGACAAATACATTATTCCCCTCCTTATTTTAAGGGTTCAATCGGGAAAGGAAGTTCACCCTTTGACGCCAGTTTCCAATCAGCTAAAAGTTCATCCTTGTGAATTTCATTACCAGGCTAAAACAAGTTTAGACTGCTTCTTTAATTCTGGTAATATGCATGGAAATGCGGAGGATTATGCTCAATAGGAAAACAATACATACGAATAATAATTCCGTAAAACATTGAGATAGTCGGCATCATCACTCTCTTTCATTACTTGCACTTTATAGGATTTCTATAATTATAACATTTCAAGTGATTATTCTTTAATTCAAGCTGGATAAAGCTATATTATAAACATCTCGTTATGTAATATCCGGTTATTCCGGCAGTCTTTCAAGCCGGAATCCAGTCTTTCCAGTAAGCCCTGGATGCCCGATTACTGACTTCGGGCATGACAAAAATAAAAAACAGCAGTTTATACACAAACATATCCTTTGAGCATGAGTCATCCGGGTATCATTTTTTCAGTGAAAAATGGTGTCAGGCTTAAATATTGAGATTACAAAAAACAATCTACTAAAAAAAATAACCGGGATTGATTAACTTAATTAAAAAATCTGCTATAATGTTTACTCATGTCAATACTGGAAAAACATATCACTGAACCAAAGATAGCTTATTTCTCAATGGAGATAGGCCTGAGGGATGAGATCCCGACGTACTCCGGAGGTCTGGGTGTGCTTGCGGGTGATACGGTAAAGTCAGCCGCTGATCTTGAGCTCCCCTTTGTTGCTGTCACTCTTATCAGCCGCAAGGGATATTTTCGCCAGGAGATTGATAATGAAGGCCGGCAGAAAGAGTTTCCCGCAGTATGGGAACCTTCGAAATTAATGACTCTCATGCCTGAAAAAGTTACTGTAAGAATCGAAGGAAGAACTGTTCATATCCGGGCATGGGTGTATTTTGTTGAGAGCCCGAGGGGCGGAATCGTCCCTGTTATATACCTTGATACCGATCTGCCTGAAAACAGTACGGAAGACAGAACACTGACGGATTCCCTTTATGGAGGTGACGAGAGTTACAGGATAAAACAGGAGGTCATACTCGGTATAGGCGGAGTAAGAATGCTCAGGAAACTTGGATTCCGGATTAAAAAATACCATATGAATGAAGGCCACGCAGCTTTCCTGACTCTGGAGTTATTGCACGAGTATAAAAAAGACATTGAAGCGGTCTGGGATGAAGAACATATATGGGATGTTGAAGCGGTCAAGAATCTATGCGTATTTACAACACACACTCCTGTTGAGGCAGGACATGACAGGTTCACATATGAACTCTTTGAAAAGGTATTCGGAGATTACTTCCCTGAAAACATTCTGAAAAAGCTTGCCGGCGAGAAAGATGTAAATATGACTCTCCTCGGCTTTAACCTGAGCAATCATGTCAACGGGGTTGCAAAAAAGCATGGAGAGGTTTCACAAGGCATGTTTCCGGGCTATCAGATCAATGCCATAACCAACGGCGTTCATTCATTTACATGGACATCGGCAGGCATGAAAAAGATTTTTGATAAATATCTTCCGGGATGGGCGAATGAACCCGAAATATTTGTCAGGATCGGGGTGATCCCTGATGAAGAACTCTGGAATGCGCACATGGAGGCAAAGAAAAATCTCATTGATTATGTCAACTCTGTCTCAGACGCAGACATGGACTATGAAACACTGACAATCGGTTTTGCAAGAAGGGCAACTGCTTACAAAAGAGCTGATCTTTTATTCTCTGATCTAAAAAGGCTTGAAAAAATCGGAACAGGCAATATCCAGGTCATCTATGCAGGAAAGGCCCATCCAAAAGATACGGTAGGCAAACAGTTAATTGAAAAGATATTTTCTTACAAGCGGAAATTAAAGGGAAAGATCAAGATTGCCTTTATTCAGAATTATAATATGGAGATTGCCCTGAAACTTGTCTCCGGGGTAGACATCTGGTTAAACACCCCTCTAAGGCCCCTTGAGGCGTCAGGAACAAGCGGTATGAAAGCAGCCCATAATGGTGTAATGAACTTCAGCGTTCTTGACGGATGGTGGATTGAGGGACATATCGAAGGATACACCGGATGGTCGATCGGCCCGGCTCCGCAGAAAATCGAGCCCGACAATAACATGAACAAAATTGATGCCGATGATTTATACAACAAACTTGAAAAGACAATAATCCCTCTCTATTATAATGACCGCAAATCATGGATACGCATGATGCAAAATGCCATTGGCAAAAATGCATACTATTTCAACACCCACCGGATGATGCGAAGGTACGTTACAGAGGCATATATACGGTAAGACCCTTCCCGGAGATAGTGGGTTTTCTGATAAGCCGCGGCTTGGCCCATGAAGCATTTTACAAAAAATAAGGTAACTGCCCAGGCACAGAGGTTCAAAAGATGCTGAATTTGAAATAATTATGCGGGTTTTCTTTTATGTCCTTAATTAATGCATTCAGATCCCTGAGAGTCGACTTAAGTTCTTTTGAAAATTCCTCATCTCTCACAAGGCTGCCCATAAGTCCTTCTCCCCTGTCTATCCGTTCAAGGAGGCTGTTCAGTTTTTCAGAAGCAGCATTGATGTTTTCATAGAGGCTCTCATCTTCAATTAATTTATTGACCGTGCCCTTTGATAAGGCGAGCTTTTGAGTAAATGTATCAAGAGATTCCGATGCCTTCCGGAACCTGTCATAAAGCGCCGGGTCATTAATCAGCTTATTGAGAGTTCCTTCCGACCCTTCAAGTTTTTTTGCAAACTGTTTAATATCATCTACAGACGATGAGAGGTTAGTGTAAATAGTTTCTTCATTCAAAAGCCTGCCTATAGCGCCTTTGCCGCTTTCAATTTTATTAATAAGCGTTGTTAACGCTTTTATTGCCTCTTCAAGATTATCGTACACAGAAGGGTCGGTAATAAGCCTGGCAACAGTCCCTTCGCTCTTTTCCATCTTTACAAGTATCTCTTCAAGCATATTGATAAAATCAGTTATCTTTGCAATCGAGGCCTCGCTGGTCTGAACAACATCCTGAAATTCAATCTGTGTTTTTCCGCTGATTTCGTCTCCGGCTTTTAAACTTTCCGCTTCATTTGAACCCGGGGTTATTTCTACATATTTATCGCCGAGAAGACCGAGTGTTAAAATATTTGCCCTTGAATCTTTTTTAAGATATTTAAGTGTGTCGGATGCAATTGACATTTTCACTTTTACTTTCTGGTGGATGGAAAACTCTATAGACTTGACCACACCTATCTCAACCCCTGAAAACCATACGGGTGAGCCATCCCTCAATCCTTTCACATCATCAACTACAGCATAGATCATCACTGTAGGAGCAAAAATCTTCTCAATATTGCCGGCAAACATCACTGCTAAAAAGACGATTATGAAGGCAATGCTAACAACCATTCCAACCTTGAGTTTTGCCCATTTATGCTGTTTTACATGATCGTACATTTCTTCACCCCGTTATAAACAATTTTCAGCCATGTGAAGCTCTTCTGTAAATCTTCTTAATTCCATATCCCCTGTATTCCTGAGTGCAATAATATCTCCGTCAAAGGCTATTATTCCATTTCTTATATACATGAACCTCTCAGCTACTTTTACGGCATCCGTTACTTTGTGGGTGACTATTATAAATCCTGCCCTGTCCGGCGGTTCTCCACTTGAAAGCTCCCTTATCAAACTGCATATGTTATCCGCAGTCAGCGGGTCGAGCCCTGTCGTGGCCTCATCATAAAGAACCATTTTCGGATTGCATCCCGCCAGTGATCTTGCTATTGCAACTCTCCTCTGCATGCCGCCGCTCAGTTCTTCAGGCATAAGATCGATCGCTCCTTCAATCCCCAGTCTTTTCAGAATCTCTCGTACCCGGCTTTCGATCTCATCTTCTGAATAATTTGAATACTCCCTGAAACAGAAAGCTACATTTTCACGCACATTCATCGAATCAAACAATGCCCCTTCCTGAAAAACGATGCTGAATTTCATCCGGATGTCTCTTAGTTCGGATTCCGTGAGCCGGGTAATATCCTGGCCGTCGATCAGGATTTTTCCGGAATCCGGCCTCACAAGCCCGAGTATCAGTCTTAAAATAGTGGTCTTGCCTTCTCCGCTGCCCCCGAGAATTGCGATCTTTTCATGAAAGTGGGCCCTGAAGCTGACGTCATTCAGTACAATTTTATTATTATATCCGAATGTGACGTTCCGGAACTCTATCATATGTTCATCCCTAAAACATACAGCAAAACTTTTGTGAGCATAAAATCGGATACAATTATCATTATCATTGAAAATACCACAGCCGTGGTTGTTGATTCCCTAAGTCCTCTTGCCCCTCCCCTTGTTGAGAGCCCCATATAACAACTGATACCGGATATCAGATATCCGAAGATAAAAGGCTTTGTAATGCCCGAAAAAATATTATCAAAATCCATTATCTCCTTAATCTGGTTCCAGTAAAAAGAACCGCTCTGGTGGCTTACAATAACGGATATATAATATCCTCCCAACAATGAAACAGCATCGCCTATAACGGTCAGCATGGGAAGCATTATAATAGCGCTGACAACCCTTGGAGTAACAAGTTTTTTTACCGGGTTTACACCATGCACCCTGAGAATATCAACCTGATGGCCGAGCATCATGGAGCCAAGCTCGGACGCCATGCCGGAACCGACTCTCCCTGCAAAGACAAGAGCTACAGCCACAGGCCCTATCTCCCTGATGATTGCAACCCCGACTATTTTCCCTGTATACATCTTCAGCCCCAGATCGGCAAGCTCGGCCGATATCTGAAGCGACAGGGCCATACCGATGAAAAGAGATACGAGAAAAACAATAAACAGGGACCCTGTCCCCATATAATCCATCTGCTCTATCATCTCCCGGAAATAGAAAGGCCTCCGGAAGATCCCCAGTGGGGCCTTAATGGCCAGGATGTAGAAGTCCTGAAGCCTCGCAATGTTTTCTTTGATATTCATCGGCTAAAAAGATCCGGGTAACTGCAAATCATTATATAAATTATACTGATTTATCTGTAATAGTTCAGCCCCTTAAAGGGCTAATGTCCTTTGACAAGACAATTATAGCAGAGAAGGAGTAGGGATACTTGATCTAAAAGCTGAAATAGCATCAACGAGGAATTCAAGAGGATTCCTTCTTTGTAGCCAGCATGTGCGAGTAGCGGTTAACAACCGTGAAGTGAGGACAGCGCCGTTATCACTTCTATTTCCAAAACATATTTTACGCCATT
>BDSY01000016.1 GCA_002897895.1 bacterium BMS3Abin06 | reverse complement strand
AAGGCATCCTGTGGCATTGGCTGCAATAACCGGGTAGTCGATAGCCATGAGCACCTGCTTGACAACGATGGGCGCTCCGCAGCCGGCACACATCCTGTGACCGTATGTAAAACGGTCTTCCTGTTTGGAAAGTTCTTTTAATCTAAGCGGTATTGTTGTCATTTTATTCCCTCTCCTAAAAAGCTATTGGCTGATAGCTGTCAGCTGTCAGCTTTATTCTCTTACACCTATGTATTCTTTTATGATATTGACTTTTCCTGTGTTTGCAATCCCTGTCAGTTCGTCTAATACTTTCTCCGCCTGGTCAGGAAGGTAGTCCCTTCCACCGAGACCGTATATTTTGTTTATCACAGCAGGCTTTTTATCTATTGACATGACAGCCCCGCAGATTTCCGAGAATAACGGGCCGTAGCCGCCAAAAGAATCCGCCCTGTCAAGGACAGCTATTGCCTTAAGATGCTTGAGCGCTTCAGCTATTTCTTCATACGGAAATGGTCTGAACATTCTCGGCTTCAAAAGCCCTGCCTTAATGCCCTTATCCCTGTACTCGTCTATTGTATCCTTTGTAGTGCCTGCGGCAGAGTTCAATATCACTATGGCAATTTCCGCATCGTCAAGTCTGTATGTCTCAAACAGGCCGTATTTCCTGCCCGTCATCTTTTCAAAATCAGCAGCGACCTCAAGCACGACATTCTTCACTTTTGTCATCACCTCATGCTGTGCCCTTTTATATTCATGATAACGGTCAGTCAGTATCAATGGCCCGTAACTCTTGGGATTATCAAGATCAAGAAGCGGATTTACCTGTTTGTATTCCCCTACAAAATTCTTGACATCCGCATCCTCAATATATTCGACTCTTTCAATGGAATGACTGACGATAAACCCGTCCATGCAGACCATGGCAGGCAGTCTTATGTCCAGATGCTCGGCAATTCTGAATGCCTGTACAGCATTGTCATATGCCTCCTGTGCAGTCTCGGAATAGAGCTGTATCCAGCCTGAATCCCTTGCCCCCATGCTGTCGGAATGGTCACCATGGATATTAAGCGGTGCGGACAATGCCCTGTTTACTACGGGCATGACTATCGGCAGCCTGTCGCCTGCTGCGATAAATAACATCTCCCACATTAGCGCCAGCCCCTGGGATGAGGTTGCAGTTGCAACCCTGCCGCCGGCTGCCGAAGCGCCTATACAAGCGCTCATGGCGCTGTGTTCGCTTTCAACAAGGACCATCTCCGTATCCACTTTTCCATCAGAGATAAAGCTTGCAAATCTCTGCATAAGGTCTGTTGCGGGGGTAATCGGATATGCAGCACAGACATCGGGATTTATCTGTCTCAGAGCCTCGGCAACTGCCTCGTTTCCTGTTACAGCAACTATCTTACCCATTACTTGCCCTCCTCTTCCATAACTATAGCCTTATTGCCCTTTTTCCCGGGACACTCGAGGGCGCATATACCACAGCCCTTGCAGTAATCAAAATTAAACTCCCCCCTCTTGCCGTCCTTAACAGTAACAGACATGTCAGGGCAGTAAATCCAGCAAAAGAGGCACTGTATGCAGTTTTCTTCTATCCACTTCGGTCTCATGGACCTCCATGAGCCTGTCTTGAATTTCGCAGCACTCCCTGCCTCCAGGATAACAGAGCCTGCGGGAAGTCTTTTCCATAATGGTTCTTTCATCCTTCTTTTACCTCCTCATACCCGCGCTTTGTTGCATCGAGGTTGCCGTCAATAATCTTCCGGGCAAACTTTTTCCCAAAACTCTTTTTTACATTAGCTAATAGTGTATCCATATCTATAATTCCGGTTGCTTTAGAAATAGCGCCCAGCATGGATGCATTGGGAAGCGGTCTTCCTATGCAGTCTCTGGCTATTTTGCTGGCATCAACTGTAAACACTTTCTGACCCGGTTTTGCATTGAGTTTTTCCCTTATCTCTTTCGGGTCCTTTGATGTGTTGACAAGAAATATGGTGTCATCCTGCGCGCCGTCGGTAACATTAACTCCATCTAAAAGTGTAGCGTCAGCAATGCTGATCACGTGCGGATGAAGAACAGGGCAATACATTCTTATTACATGATCACTTATCCTGTTATACGCCCTGAGCGGAGCGCCTGCCCTTTCAGGCCCGTATTCCGGGAATGCCTGCACATACCTTCCACCGCTCAGGCAGGCATCGGCAAGCACCTTTGCAGCAGTAACCGTTCCCTGGCCGCCGCGGCCATGCCATCTAATCTCAATCGTTTTTGCCATTTTTTTTATCCCTCCCAAGATGCTTATATATAAATAATTAAGGCAAAGGAAGTTTAATATAGCTTAAAATTACAGTAATTTTCAAGCACTAATTACCCCCGGTACTTTACAGCAATATCATTGACGGATTATGCTGATTATATTGCGGGCATTTCCAAACTTCACTGATAACGGATTCCTGAAATTCAATACTATTTCAATATCCTGCAGCATGTTATAAGGGTTACTGCAAGGTCGCCGGCCGGGTTTATGCAACCTTCAGGTAACCGCTTATTAACCTGTGTTATCATTATTACCAAATTATCTATGAAATCATTTCAGGCGTTTTCATCCCTCAGACACAGGAATTTCAGGCTTTTCTGGATTGGCCAGTTCATCACCTTAACAGGTTCATGGATGCACCAGACCGCCCAGGGGTGGCTGGTCTATGAACTGACAGGCTCGCCTTTTTTCCTGGGGCTGGCAGGAACGGCAGCATCAGCGCCGATACTCCTTTTCACACTTGCCGGCGGAGTTCTTGCAGACAGATATCCGAAAAGGAAGATAATGCTTGCAGCTTATATTATACTTATGGCGCTTACCCTGACACTAACTGTTTTAGTTGCAACAAGTGTTGTCAATATCCGGTACGTACTCATACTCGCCTTTCTCATCGGCTCTGTCCTTGCTTTTGAGATACCTGCGCGACAGTCTTTTATCATTGAACTGGTCGGAAAAGAGGACCTGCTGAACGGTATTGCACTCAATTCTACTGCTTTTCACGGGGCAAGGATGATGGGACCGGCAATAGCCGGATTTCTCATGGCTTCTACCGGACTTGCTTCATGTTTTTTCATTAACACCTTGAGTTTTCTTGCAATAATCGCTGCGCTGATAAAAATTCGTTTCAGGTCCGGGGATATGCAGGCGACTTCCGGGCCGGGGATCAAAAAATCTTTCAGGGAAGGGCTTAAATATATCCGCCACAATCCCACAGTATATATTCTCCTGATATCAGTAGGTATAATCAGTTTTTTCGGATTCCCTTATATTTCCTTCCTCCCTGTTTATGCGCGTGACATTCTTAAAACAGGAGAAACAGGACTTGGCATATTAATGGGATGTGCCGGGGCCGGAGCTTTTACCGGAGCAATCGGCCTTGCGGCAAGGGGGGATACTCCAAAGAAAGGATTTGTCATGGCCGCCGCAGCAATAATTTTCTCATTGGCGCTGCTGATATTTTCAATTTCAGAAACCATCCGGCTTTCATATGCAATGCTCTTCTTTGTCGGATTCGGGGCAATAAACATGATAGCCACGGCAAACAGCCTGCTGCAGCTTTCGGTGCCTGATGAATTAAGGGGAAGGGTAATGAGTTCTTTTACAACAATGTTTTTAGGTATGGCGCCCATAGGAAACTTTGCGGTCGGCAGTTTAGCCCATTACACCGGCACTCAAAATGCCCTTTTGACAAGTGCGGGTTTGTGCCTCTCGGGAACAATGCTGATTTTATGGAAAAAGCCGGAGATATTCAAGCTATAGCCTCCATTATTACTCTTCTTATTTTTTTCCGGGCGATGCCTTAATTTTTTTGTGACACGCCAAAATGCTTTCTCTCAGTTTTTCTTTTGAAACTTCCCCTTCTTCAATTACTGAAATTATACTTATCAACTCCGAATCAATATGTTTAATCAGATATTCGTTATTGCGCTGAGCCTTCTCAAGCTCTGCCAGTATCTTGTTTACTTCCGTAACAAACGACATGATATATATGTCATCACTTTTTCTCACATTAAGCCGCCTGTGATAATCACCCGACCTGATCAGCTTCATCTCCATCTTTAATCTCTGAAAAGGGCCTATTAAACGATGCGAAAAGAACATCGTTAATACAACAACTATGATTAAATATCCCAGCATAATGATTATGAACAGTAACGTGCCGTTGCCTATTTTCTCACCGAGTTCTTTGGCAAAATATGTAAAAAAGGCGGTTACAAGGAGTGACCAGAGAATTATGAGGGCAATTGAGATGCGAAGTTCCTTGGAAACGAAGTATTTTTGTCTGACTGTTTTTTTCTGCATTACTTAATATTTTATCACTTAGGCTTTGACTTATACAATATATAAATCAAGGGGGAAAGCACGGAGAGTGGTTGATGCGGTTTTAGCAATCTATTGAATATTTATCAGGCTCCGGCCGCAGCTTCTTTCTCTGCTTTAGCCTTTTCCCTGGCAGCTTTTTTAGCCTCATACGCCTGTAATACCTCTGCATAATTAAATGTCCCTGTAATGGCAACTTTAGGACACCTTGAAGCACATATGCCGCAGCCGATACATTTATCCTGATTTATGACATGCTGCTTTTTAAGCTCTCCGGAGGCCGCATTGACAGGACAGACCTTGGCACAGGCATGGCAGCCAATACATTTCTCGGTAACGAATGCCTTTGGACGTTTGGATATATAATCCACAATCGCCTTTGTCGGGCACTTTGTTATACAGAGACCGCATACTTTACATTTATCAAGAT
Source organism: bacterium BMS3Abin06 (assembly GCA_002897895.1). Classification (GTDB taxonomy): domain Bacteria; phylum Nitrospirota; class Thermodesulfovibrionia; order UBA6902; family UBA6902; genus BMS3ABIN06. The sequence goes on along the minus strand of BDSY01000016.1, from coordinate 53,649 downwards.
TAATCGTTGAGAGGAAATTCTCAACCTTTGCGGCGTTATAAGGACAGACTTTCACGCAAAGACCGCATGCAATACACCCAACCTGACAATTTTTCTTGGTAGCAGGCCCCTTATCCTTTGAATGACAACTTACAAGGACTTGCTTTGCCATCGGTAAGATTTCTATCACTTTAGTAGGACATGTCTGTGCGCATATTCCGCAGGCCGTGCACTTTACAGGATCTATTACAGGAAGGTTTTCTTCGCTCATGGTAATAGCGCCGAAAGGACAGGCACGTGAGCATGACCCATAACCGAGGCAACCATAAATACATGCCTTGTCACCTCCGCTTGCAAGTATTGCAGCCTTGCAGTCTTTAATCCCTTCGTATTTGAATCTGCGAACCGATTTCGAACATCCTCCCTGGCAGAAAATCCTCGCAATCTTCGGTTCGGTCTGTTCCATTACCTTACCCGTGATTTTAGCAACGGCTTCAGCAGTCGCCGCCCCGCCCGGAGTACATAAGGTAGGTTTGACATCAGGATTCAGAACAACCTGCTCTGCATATTGCCGGCACCCCGGAAAACCACACGCGCCGCAGTGAGCATGGGCAAGTACATCGGATACCTGGTCAACCCGGGGGTCCTCTTTTACTGCAAACTTTCTGGCTGCAAAAGCAAGGCCCATACCAAAAACAGCGCTGATCCCTAATAAAAATATTGCTGTAAATTTTACAACTTCTAAAAGATCAACCGATTCCCTCACCTCGACTCCCCCACCTACCCCGAGCATGGGAAGAGGGATTTGATTGATATCAAACATATTTAGAAATTGGATAAGGTCTGCTATAATTTTCGTTATATTGAAATCAAACATGTTCCACCTTTATTTATTATTTATAAAGATCGGTTCAACTTTTTGCAGAGGCAATTCATGAATTACCACTATAATGTTATCAATCCTGAAAAACCCGTAAAAGCGAGCGCTATAAGTCCTGCAATAATAAACGATATCGGCAGCCCCTTAAACGGAGCCGGCACATCCGCGACTTCAAGCTTCTCACGGATACTTGCCATTATAAGCAGGGCAAGCGCAAAGCCCAGTCCGGACCCGAGGCCAAAGGCCATGCTTTCAAAAAAACTATAATGCTCACCGGCGTTTATCAGCGGAACGGCAATTATAATACAATTCGTTGTAATCAGCGCCAGGTACACACCAAGTTTGTAATACATTGAGGGACTGACTTTTTTCATAATTGTATCAGCCGACTGCACGAATGCCGCAACAATGCCGATAAAGATAATAATCTTGAGGAATGTTAAATCAAGGGGGATCATTATCTGTTCATAAACAACCCAGCTTATCGCAGCGCTCACCACCATGACCGCCGTGAAAGTAATACTCATTCCGACAGCGGTCTCCATCTTTTTGGTCACACCGAAGAAGATGCATAGACCCAGAAATCTTGTAAAAACAAAGTTGTTGATTAATGATGCTGCAACAACCAATTCAAGCAATTTAAAAAAATCCATATTGATACCCCCGTATTATCAGACGCCTGATGCGCCTTTACCCCCATAAAATTTCATGTCAACCCAGTTGAAAAATCCCATCAGTAAACCGACAGCCAGAAAGCCTCCTGCCGGCAGGATCATAATAAGCAGTGGATTCCCTGAAATCAGAGAATACCCGAACAATTCTCCCTTACCCAGGAGCTCCCTGAAAAAGCTGATTACGATCATTGCCAGTAAAAAACCGATGCCCATCCCAAGACCGTCAAATAACGAGGGGACAATCTTGTTTTTACTTGCAAAAACCTCGGCCCGCGCAAATATCGACGCAAATGCGACAATGATCTGAATATACAGGCCTATTTCCCTGTATATAGTGCGCGCGTATGTTGCCATCAGCATATCTATAATAGTTACATAGCCTGCAATTACAAGCATGAAAATCGGTATACGGATTTTTGGATGAATGAACTTTCTCATTGCCGAGATAGTTATGTTGACCATGGTCTGAACGAACATAACCGATATTCCCAGGGCCACGCCGTTCTTCAAACCGTTTGTAACAGCTATTGAAGGGCAGAGGCTGATTGCCATGCGAAATATAGTATTTTCCCCGAACATACCGTTCTTCAGTAATTCCCAGTTGCTCTTTTTCTGAATACTCATCCCTGTCCCTCCCCTGATAATTTCTCTTTTAACACTTTTACTGCGTTCCTGACTCCATCTTCCGTAACAGCGCGGCTGGATATTGTAGCCCCTGTTATTGCCTGGATTTTATCCGGGGTTTCTCCCTTTATAACGACCAGATCGTCAAGGCTTTTGCCTTTAAATTGTTTAAGGAAATAATCTTTTTCAATTTCATCTCCCAGTCCCGGTGTTTCACCATGATGCAATATACTGACCTTTTGAACAACAAAGTTCCTGTTAACGGAAACAAGCATATTTATGTAGCTTGAATAACCCTTTCCATAGCTTTCAGCAATATAGCCGATATCCTCGGGATGCAGGCACTCTTTCTCCTCCTTTGTTTTTCCTGTCTTCTCATCCTTGACACTTATAACCTTTACTTCTCCGCATTTTTGAGCAGCATAATATTCTGCATGTTTCTCATGCGGCTCCCATTCTCCCAGTGGGGCAATTTTGTTTGCCTCAGGCATCATCAACTTAAGCGCCGCCTCTTTTTCTTCCTTGGCTTTGATAAACATAATAGGAGATGTCTTGGCATACACAAAAGCCATTATCAACCCACCTATAACATATATTATAATAAGGTTAACCGTTATCTTTACCATGTCCATTGCCGTCATTTCTTCTGCTCCTTAATTGCTCCGAACATTTTCGATTTTACACCTCTGTCAATCAACGGGGCAAAACAGTTCATAAGTAATATTGCAAACATTACACCTTCAGGGAAACCACCCTTAAGCCTTATCAACATCGTAATCAGACCGCAGCCGATTCCGAAAACTATCTGCCCCTTTCTGATTGAAGGACATGTAACATAATCCGTAGCCATAAAAAACGCACCGAGTATCAAACCGCCGCTGAGAAGATGTATGAGCGGATCTCCGGTAAAAAATCCGCTGTCACCTCCCAGCGCCCATGCCATCACACCTACTGTTGCAAGGAAAGAGAAAGGGATATGCCATGTTATATAGCCCCTGTAAAGAAGCAGGGCTGCGCCGATCAACAGTGCAATCACAGACGTCTCACCGAGTGAGCCTGCTCTGTTTCCCACAAGAAGGCTCATATAAAGATCAGCCTTGTCGCCGAAAACCTGCATGAGCTGATCCAGTCCGCCTTCTTTTAAGATGCCTAACGGCGTGGCCGTAGTCTTTGCATCCAGTGAAACAAACTGCGCCGTAGGTTTCAACCATATAGTCATCAGCCTGGGGAATGATATCAAAAGAAATGCCCTGCCGATAAGGGCGGGATTAAAAATATTATAACCTAACCCTCCGAAGAGCAGTTTGGTAATAACAATCGCTATAAAAGAACCTACTATCGGGATATAGAACGGCACACTTGCAGGCAGGTTCAGTCCCAGGAGAAGCCCGGTCAGGAAAGCACTCCCGTCGCCTATAGTAGTTTTCTTGTTGAGACTGACCTGATAAATATGCTCTGTAAGAACAGCCGATAAAATACAAAGTCCCGTCACATATGCTGCAAGCGGGCCGAAATAATATACGGACATTATAAATGCAGGAAGAAGTGAGAGGTTGACTGTCCACATGATACGGCCGACTGTCTCTTTGCCTCTGACATGCGGACTGACAGAAACTATTAATTCATGAGCTTTTGCTTCAGTTGCCATTTAGTACCCTCTTGGTAGTAAGGGCGGGGTTATCTCGCCCTTACAAATATTCTTATGGTTTAACCTGAGACTTTGCAAGCCTTATAAACTGCACCATCGGCCTCTTTGCGGGACAGACATAAGCGCATGAACCGCATTCAAAACAATCAAATAAATTATATTCCTTTGCTTCCTCAAAGAAACCTTTCTCGGACAGTATACTCAACATTGAAGGATTAAGCCCCATGGGACATACGTCAATACAGCTTCCGCATCTGATACAGGCTGAATAGTCATCAGAAGAAACATATTCATCTTCTGCCAGGACCAGTATTCCCGATGTTCCTTTTACAACAGGCACATCAAGAGTCCACTGGGCAAACCCCATCATAGGGCCTCCGGATATTACCTTGACTGCACCTTCAACGAGACCTCCGCACTGTTCAACAACATCCGACATCAGGGTCCCGATCCGGACCATCATATTAGCGGGTTCTTTTATTCCCGTTCCCGTGATAGTCACAACCCTTTCGATCAAGGGTTTACCGTAACGCACTGCCTCATAAACCGCAAGCGCTGTCCCTACATTCTGCACTACTACCCCGACATCCATGGGCAACCCCTTGATCGGAACCTCCCTGCCCTTGATAGCTTTTATCAGCATCTTCTCAGCGCCCTGCGGATATTTTATCTCAAGCGGCCGGACTTCAATATTTGATTCTCCGGCCACTGCAGACTTCATTGCCTCAATTGCATCAGGTTTGTTTTCCTCAATCCCGATATGTCCCTCATTTACTCCAAGAGACTTCATAATTATTTTCAGGCCTTCTACAACTTCCTTTGGACGCTCCACCATGAGCCTGTGGTCCGCAGTCAGATAGGGTTCACACTCGGCTCCGTTTATTATTACCGTGTCTATTGTTTTTTCTTTCGGCGGGGAAAGTTTTACATTGGTAGGAAACGCAGCTCCTCCCATCCCGACTATTCCAGCGTCTTTTATGATAGCCTTGATATCATCGGCGCCCAGATTCATATAATCCGGATTCTCTTTAAAGTCGACAGCCTCATCCTTTCCATCGCTTTCAATAACTATTGATTGCACCATCTTGCCTGCTGCAGTGGGAAAATCAGCTATAGCCGTCACTTTACCCGATATTGAGGAATGAACAGGTGAACAGACAAATCCTGTTGCGGAACCTATGACCTGCCCCCTTTTTACTTCATCACCAATGCCTACTTCCGGCTTGGCAGGGGCCCCTATATGCTGGCTGACAGGGACTACTATTCTCTGCGGCAGCTTTGCTTTTGCAATAGATTTCCCGGCAGTTAAGTCCTTATGATACCTGGGATGAATCCCTCTTTCGAATGTGGCTGTCTTGCCCATAATATATTCCCTCAGTTATAAATTACTGATAAAAAGAAGGGTCTGTAAGTTTCGCTTATAAAGCTATAAGTTATTCTTTTTAAAGGGATTTAAATCAAAACGTATATTGATAACATTTATGAGGTTCTATGTCAAGTAAATAATTTTTATACCCTGTACAGGAAAATTTTATAGAATGGAATTTCTGTTTTTTATTTATAATATTGGCATCCTTGCAGCATCACATCTCTTCTTTTCCGCAGGCAAATTCTATCCGAAGATCGGCTATAGCATTTTTCTTGCCAGCGGCTTTACAAGGTATACCCCTTATGATAGACTAATGTATGATTAAGAGCAGATTCTTCCGGATTCTATCTGCAATATTAGTTATCGGGATTCTGATTATACTGGGTTACAATGAAAGAGATGTAAAAATACTCCCCTCATACCGGACATCTTCCATGAAAGATTTTCATCTGACGCACAGAGAAGGCAGCAAAGTCAAATGGGAGCTCTCAGCTGATAAGGCAATTTTGCCGATCGGCAATAAGGAGGTCTTTCTTGAATCTTTATCCTTAAAAATAAACCGGACCCCGGAAATTTTCCTTACAAGTGGAAGCGGCATTTATGAAATTGACAAAGGAGACATTACCCTCAATAAAACTGTAGAACTGAATATAAAGGAGACAACGTTTACAACGGACACGATGAAATACAACAGTAAAGATGAAATAATAACCACGGATGACGAAATCAAATTTAACGGTAACAATTTCCTGATCGAGGGAACAGGTCTTGTTGCAAAAACAAAACAACAAAACATTAGGATAACAAAGAATGTCAAGGCCATTTTTTATCGTTAACTTTATCTTCATAAGTTTAATCTTACATATTGCTGCATTTGCCGTCGGCCTCCCCGGCAATGCAGAAAAAGAAGCGGTGATTATCACATCTCAATCTCTTACTGCCGATAATAAAAAGAATACTGCGATATTCGAAGGTTCGGTAGTTGCAAAAACCGGCGGCATAATAATGTATGCAGATAAGATGACGGTCTTTTATGACAAGCCCGAGAGCAAAATCAAAAAAATTCTTGCCATTGGAAATGTCAGAGTTCACAAAAAAGAGAGGGCGCTGTTTTCTGAAGAAGCCATATATTTTGAAGATGAAGAAAAAATAATTTTCAGGGGGAACCCCAAAGCCGTTGAAGGAGAAAACGTAATCACGGGAAAACAGATAATCTTCTATTTAAAGGATGACAGCGTTGTGGTCGAAGGAAGCAGAGTAATCCTGCAAAACAAACAAGGGTTGAAATAATGCATTCTCTTGAGGTCAGTGAACTTAAAAAAAGTTACAGCGGGAAACCGGTAGTTTCCGATATTACCCTGAATATTAATTCAGGGGAAGTTGTAGGTCTTCTCGGCCCGAACGGAGCAGGAAAAACTACCACATTTTATATGATACTCGGTCTCATAACTCCTGATTCCGGAGACATCAGCCTTGACGGTGAAAACCTGAACAGTTCTCCGATGTATATGAGGGCAAGAAAGGGGATCGGCTACCTGCCCCAGGAAGCCTCTATTTTCAGGAAATTAAAAGTCGAAGACAACATTGAAGCGGTTCTTGAGATAACCGGCATCGATAAAAAGGCGAAACAGGAAAAACTTGAAAGTATCCTTAAAGAATTCAATCTTGTACCCATTGCAAAGAGATATGGTTATCACTTATCAGGCGGGGAACGGAGAAAAGTCGAAATCGCAAGGGCTATAGCCGTTGACCCTGTATTCATACTGCTTGATGAACCGTTTGCCGGAATAGACCCCATTGCTGTTAATGAATTAAAAAAAACCCTCCGGCAGCTCACGGACAAAGGAATCGGGCTTATTATTACAGACCACAATGTGCGCGAGACTTTGTCAATAACCGACAGGGCCTATATAATAAGTGACGGGCAAATTCTCGCACATGGGGCGCCAACCGATCTTATTTCAAATGAGCTGGTAAAAAGAAGTTATCTTGGAGAGGAATTCAGGTTATAATGGCAATTGAACAAAGACTCGAACTAAAACTCTCTCAGAAACTGATACTGACACCACAGCTTCAGCAATCAATCAGACTCTTGCAGCTTCCCCTGCTTGAACTCACGCAGGATATTAATCAGGAGCTTATGAATAATCCCCTGCTTGAAGAAAGCGCTGAAAGAGATGCTGAGTCAAAAAATGAACAGCCGGGCATGGAGGAAGAGGCGTTTCCCAGGCCTTCCGACGATACAGAGGCTCCCCTTGAAAAAATATTCGGGTTTACTACAGATAACTACTTTGAGGAAAGAGAAAGCGACGGCAGGGATTTCGGTTATTTCAACGAAACCGCCGAAGACACAACCTCCCCTTTTGAACGAAACAGGAGCAGAACCGACTTATATGAACACCTTCTCTGGCAGTTAAGACTCTCGAATGTACCTGAATCAGTCGGCAGGACTGCTGAAATAATCATCAACAATCTTAACGACTACGGCTATCTGCAGGCATCCCTCGATGAGATCACAGAGCTTGCAAATGTTAATATGGAAACTGCCGAAGAAGCTCTCAGGTTTGTTCAGGGGCTTGATCCATCAGGGGTAGGCGCCAGGAATCTTCAGGAATGCCTGCTCTTACAGATAGACGCTCTCAGCCTTAAGGGAACACTCGTGGAAAATATTTTGACCGATGGTTTCCCTGAACTCGTAGGGAAAAAATATAAACAGTTAGCCGCAAAATTCAAGACCTCAATTGACGAAATCCTTGCAGCAGTTAAAATCATAGAAGGACTTGAACCGAGACCGGGCAGAAACTACTCAAGCGATGAGCCTGTTCACATAATACCGGATGTTTACGTCGAAGAATCCGAAGGTAAATTCATCATAACACTGAATGATGAAGGGATTCCAAGGCTCAGGCTTTCAAATTACTACAGAAAACTCTTAACAAACAGAAAGTCACTGGGACCGGAAGAAAAGCAGTTTCTGGACGAAAAACTGCGTTCTGCCATATGGCTGCTGAAAAGTCTTGACCAGAGAAACAGGACTATATACAAAGTGACGGCAAGCATTCTGAAATTCCAGGAAGACTTTTTCAGAAAAGGACGTAAATATCTCAAACCGCTGAACCTCAAAGATGTTGCCGAAGATTTAGGCTTACACGAAAGCACAATAAGCAGGGTAACATCCAATAAATATATTCAATGTCCCCAGGGACTTCTGAGTTTCAGATATTTCTTCAGTAATGCGGTAGCCACTGCAAACGGAGATATGTCGTCATCAACCGTTAAGAACATTATAAAGCAGATTGTTTCCGAAGAGGATCCGCAAAAACCGCTGAACGATCAAAAAATAGTTGAGATATTGAAGAGCAAGGGCATAAGTATTGCCCGCAGAACAACGGCAAAATATAGAGAAGAGCTGAAGATACCGTCTCATTTGAAACGCAAGAAATGGTTCTGATATATAAATACCCGATAGCAATTGTACAAGGAGGAGCGGAATGAACATAATTATTAATTGTAAACAAATGGATCTCACGAGAAACCTTAAAGAATATGCAGAGGAGAAAATCGGTAAGTTCAGGAAATATCTAAGCAATATTACTGAAGCAACCGTAACTTTAAGTGTTGAAAAATACAGGCACAAGGCAGAAGTTCTCCTGAAAGTTAACGGCTCGTTTATACAGGCGGAAAGCATAACCGGTGAAATGTATTCATCCATTGACGAAGTGGCGGAAAAGCTTGCACGCCAGGTAAGAAAATATAAAGAAAAAACCATATCCCACAGAAAAAACAAAAACAGGCAGGAAGCTCTCCCGCCTGCTGAAGAGTCATTCCCCGTGATCATAAAAAATAAGTCCTACAACATAAAACCCATGAGCGTTGATGAAGCCGCCATGCAGATGGATCTGTTAGATAATAATTTCTTTGTATTTACAAATGCATCCTCGGGGAATATCAATGTGTTATATAAAAGAAGCGACGGGAACTTCGGACTCATAGAACCGATAAAATGAAGGCTCACAAAAACGTCCGGCTTTCTATTATTATTTTAACCGGTCTTTCAGGATCAGGAAAAACAATAGCACTGAACGCCTTTGAAGACAGCGGTTTCTTTTGCGTGGACAACCTCCCTTCCTCATTAATTCAGACATTTGTGAATCTATGCACCGAGACGCCTACCATATCAAAAATCGCTATAGGGGTCGATATAAGGGAAAGAAAATTTTTAACTAACTTTTCAGATACAATATCCGCCCTGAAAAAAAACAGGAATATACAAATCATATTTCTTGAGGCAACAAATGAGGTGCTCATCAGGAGATTCAAGGAAACGAGAAGACCCCATCCCCTTGGCTACAAAGACCTTAAAAAAGCGCTCCACAGAGAAGCACAATTGCTCTCGCGTATAAGAGAGGAAGCAGCTACAATTATAGACACATCCTCTTTAACCCCTCATCAGCTCCGCAGGCTGATAATAGAATATTACCTGAAAAAAGGCCCGAAAGAAATGACTATCAACCTTGTTTCCTTTGGATATAAATACGGGATACCGTTAGAATCGGATCTCCTGTTTGATGTCAGGTTTTTGCCGAATCCCTATTTCATTGAAGAACTTAAACCATTGCCAGGAACATCCTTAAAAGTAAAAAAATTTGTTCTATCCCAGAGAGACACCATGGAATTTTTTGATAAACTATATCCCCTTTTAAATCATATTATCCCTCTCTACAAAAAAGAGGGAAAAAGTTACCTGACAATAGGTATCGGGTGTACGGGGGGCAGGCACAGGTCGCCGGCTATTGTTCAGGAAATAGGAAAAACATTAAAGAAACAAAAATTAGAGATAACGGTAAATCACAGGGACATAGATCATTCGTCTTGATAAAACCAGATCAAAAAAGCAGCAAAGGTTATTGTAAAAGCTTACAGGAATCTTTCGGTCCCGCCGATATCGTAAAGCCTGAACCGGTTAAGCGGCATATCTAATTCATAAACAGATATTTCCATATTTGCAGGCAGGCATTGGTATAAATTCCTGCCAGTACATCATCCAGCATAATGCCGGCGCCTCCCGGAACAACCTCCTCAATCCTGCGTATCGGGGGTGGTTTAAAAATATCAAAAATCCTGAATAATATAAATGCCGCCAGGAGATAGCCGGTACTCATGGGGATAAACAGGACAGAAATCAAATAGCCGCAAAATTCATCTATAACAATATGACCGCTGTCTTTGCCGAGGATTTTTTCAGCATGATTTGAAGCCGATATCCCAAGTATAAACAGCGGCAGTAAGATTACAAGGAGGCTTATGTTGCCCGGTTTAAGAAAAATTATTAATAAAAAGCTTAAAAATGACCCGAAGGTCCCCGGGGCATAAGGCAAAAAGCCTGTGACGCCGATGGTTGCTATGAGGGATTGAATCCGGCTATTCAATATATCTCTAACTCTCCTGGATCACTTTGTATGAATGTGTTATTTTTGCAGCCTTGCCGATAGTTGCGCCGACCAGACAGTATTTCTCCAGGGAGAGTTCAACTGCATGTTTTACAGCCTCTTCAGAAATGTTTTTGCCTGTAACAACATACTCAATGTGAATGTCTGTAAATGATTTCGGATACTTTTCAGGGGTCTCACCGCTTACGTTCATTTCAAAATTGGTAACATCCTGTTTTTTCTTCCTGAGAATTGAAATTACATCCATTCCGGAACACCCGCCGAAAGCCATAAGAAGCAGCTCTGAAGGCTTGGAACCTGTATTTTGACCACCGGCAGACAGGGGGGCATCCATTATCACGGCATGACCCGAATCAGCAACGCCTACAAACTGCAGGTCCTCAGTAAATCTGATCTTGCTCTTCATCATAATAAACCTCCATCTTTATCTTTAAGGCACAAATTTAACAGATTACCCGGATTTTTTATTGTCCGGGTAATCTCTGCAATTTCCTGATTATCTCAACCCCGCGTTTGGCTGCTGAATGATATAACTGTAAGTAATTGTCCTTTTTTTGTCAATGAAAACAGAGACAGAAGGAACTTTTCAGTAAACTCCCACCACTTTTGGGTATAATCTCATTGTGAATAATAAAAGACTTGCAGCAATAGATACAGGAACAAACACCTTCCGGCTTCTTATTGCAGAGATTCAACCCGGTTCATTTCAGAATAGTTATTCAATTAAGGAAATCTGTTCAAAAAGGATAATGACCAGGCTTGGAGAGGGGATTCATGATAATGGTTTTCTCAAAAGAGAGGCAATGGACAGGAGTATAACAGCCCTTAAAGAATTTAATGATATCATCTCCCGATACCATGTATACAAAATATCGGCAATAGCTACAAGCGCTCTCAGAGAGGCTGAAAACAGCGATGAATTTCTCGAAAAAGTAAAGGAAACAACCGGCATTGAGATTGAAGTCGTTTCCGGAGAAGAAGAAGCAAAGTTAACTGCTGCCGGTATGCTGATGGACTTGACTCCGCCGGAAACAGCGCTTATGGTTGATATCGGCGGCGGGAGTACGGAATTAATATTTAATGCACGCAGAAAACCTTTACTCATTCGCAGTATCGATCTCGGGGTAGTATATCTGGCCGGGAAATACATGATTAATGATCCCCCGCTGCATAAAGATTTAAAACATATGGAAGAGGAAATTCTTCAAAAAATAAACTCGACTGCAAAACCTTTCAAAAAGCTTTTTACCCGCGACACGGTTTTTATCGGCACTGCCGGTACAGTAACAGCATTAGCCGCTATGACGCAAAACCTCACGAAGTTTGAGCACAATAAAATTCATAATTTTAAATTAACAATAGATAATGTGAAAAATATCTTTTCTGCAATTTCCCGGTTATCCTCAAATGAGAGGGCAGGGCAGATACCTTTTGAGCCGGCAAGGCTTGACATCATAGTGCCGGGAACACATATACTCTTTAAACTAATGGAAATCTTCGGCTTTAATGAAATCAGGGTAAGTAATTACGGATTAAGGGAAGGAATTTTAATTAATCTTTATAACAAAGAGGCGGATCATCAGGGGAGTTCCCTGAAGGATTCCGGTAAAAATTGAAAATTAAAAAAGCAACTATCAAAGACGTTAAGGCAATACATTCACTCGTAAATAAATTTGCAAAAAAAGATAACATGCTGCCGCGTTCGTTAAATGAGATTTACGAGAACCTGCGTGATTATGTTATATGTGCGGAAAATGAAAAACTGATTGCAGTTGCCGCACTTCATGTGCTGTGGGAAGACCTTGCCGAAATCAGATCCATTGCCGTTGCCAAAAACTACCAGCGCCGGGGCGTGGGCAAAAAGCTTATAAAATACTGCCTGAAAGATGCCCGGAATATCGGTGTAAATAAAGTCTTTGCTTTAACATATCATCCTGATTACTTTAAGGATTCAGGATTTGAGGACATTGACAAAAATGACCTGCCTCACAAAATCTGGGGGGACTGCCTTAAATGTCCAAAGTTCCCGGACTGCAATGAAGTAGCGGTGATAAAAAAAATTGAATAAGGCCAATGACTTAAAGAAGGCGACTCCAGTCAAAATCAAAGAATCTCTCATCCCGTCCTGATACAGGCCGGATTACCGGTTCGGGATCTCCAGATTTCTTATTGCATTACGCAGGATGCTGAACTTGTACCTGGTATGTATGAGTTCGCTTCCGCTGATATTGAAAGGTAAGTAAACCAGTACTGCTTTCCGGGGGGTGATTTCCAGACCGGGAAGAAGCGGAAATATCTTTCTTTTTGCCGCGCTCATACTTGCCAGCATGACTTTAACAGTTTCAAATGCCTCCTGGTCGTCAAGCGCTACAGGACAGGGCATTGTTCCGGGAAACTCTTTCCTGAACTCTCCATCAGGCTGAATGACCGTCATCCGGCTTCCGAGTCTCAGGAATATCCCTGGATGCATTTTAAAGGCCGGTGAATAGAAATAAAGTCTTTTCTCTTCCAGTTCCTGATTAACCGCCCTGGGAAGATTGGCTGCCCTTATGAGATCTGCAAATGAAGCAAGCTCAAGTCCCCGGACATCAACGCTCATTTTCCAGAACGGCAAATATACTGCCTCTTCTTCTTTAGTGGCAAAAACCCTGAACTCAACCCTTTTCATATTGCCTCTGACCGGGTGCCATGCGGAATTGCAGTTACGGCATATCAGTACTATACTGTCGCGGGCTCCCGAGAGATCGCCGCCGCAGTCGGGACAAAGCGCGGAAATGAATTTTATCCCCCAGTTTCTCTTTGTATCGCGTTCCAGAAGTCTCTCTTCAATTTGTCCGGATTTCCGGCTTAAAGGCCTGTCCAGCACCCCGTCATAAAGAACATCATTTTTCAGATATGCGGGCGAGTAGATCATGCTTACTGTTTCACCGATAAATGCCTTATGGAACACGCCGTCATTATCCGTATAATCGCCGCTGAATCCGGTTTTTTTCTCTACCATTGAAATTGCGCGGTCACGGGAAAGTGCAGGTTTCAGAAGACAGGTCTTCATATTTTTTGAGGCAAACTTCAGTTTCAGGGTCTGGGTTCTGAACCCCATTGATACAGGCATGAACGTGTAATCCGAAGCAAGAAAATTTGTATCAAGAAGTTTATGTTTAATATTAAAAGGCCGGACAACAAAGTGCATTCCCCTGAATCGCCAGTATGGAATAAATACCGTCTCATCGAGTGGGTGAGTCGATGGAGGAAGGTAATATCGTGAAAAATCTCCGGATACGATGAACAGATTTACACGGCAAAATGAGCACGACATGAAACGGTCGGTCTCTTCAAGAATAACAGGCCCTCCGCATTGAGGACACTGATGCTCTATCTGCAGTGTTTTTCTACTGAATCCGTTCACCGCACTGATTGCAGAATACCGACTCTTTCAGGTTTTCAGCCCCGCAGTGCGTGCATTTCCTGTCCCGGGATTCCTGCTGTACGGCTGAGCCGCACTTCGGGCAAAATCTCGCACTGGGTGATAGGTTCTTTCCACATTCCAGGCATTGCTGGAAAACAAGTATCTGGTGGCCGCAGACCGAACAGAATCTCGCATCTCTTGAAACCGGATGCCGGCAATCCGGACATTTCGGCCCTTCTGCGGACCGGACAGGGGAAGGCGAACCATTGCCGCCGTTTCCTTTGAAGAGGTCTGAAAACATGGCGGGCATCATGAAACCCATACCCATGCCGATACCAGCGCCGGCTTCGCCCTGGTGTTCGGATATCTTTTCAACTGCCATTGCAGCCTTCATCTTGAGGAGTTTGTTCAGATCATCAAATATCCCGAGCCTGCTCTTGTCGTCAATGGCCTTTTGAACTTCCTGCGGCGGTGTAATAGAGCTTATATATAAATGAGAGAGCCCGATACCATAGCGGCTGAAATCCTCTTCCAACCTCTTTGAGAGTCCTTCCGAGAGTTCGTCATACCGTCCCGGGAGGTTTAAGATCGTATCGAGATTTTCACCAAGGTGATCATTAAACCGTGAGATAATCACCCTGCCCAGAAAATCTTCTATGTTTTCAGTGGTAAAGACACCCTGGGTGCCGACAAGGTTGTTAATGAAGAGGATCGGCTGAATTATCCTGACATTAAAGATGCCGAATGCGCGAAGGCGTATGAGTCCCAGTTCCGAATCCTTGAAAGCAACGGGATTTTTAGTGCCCCATTTCAGGTTGGGGAATATCTTCATGTTCACAAAATATACCTCTGCCCTGATGGGGCTTGTAAGCGCCCACGGTATGCTCAACACCTTGTTAAGCAAAGGGATATTGGCTGTCTTTAATGTATGGCGGCCCGGGCCGAATGCATCATATGCCTTTCCATGACAAAAAAATACCGCTGCCTGCTTTTCACGTACTATAAGCTGTGCGCCGTACTTTATTTCACCTGAACCATCCTCAGGTATCCTGTGAACTATTTCCTGCCCTGTCCTGTCAAACCATTCAAGGACTTCGAGAAAGATTATATTTTTTGTTCCCATAATCACCCCCCGTTTTTTTCACTGCAAGGTTAAAGATAAATAATTAATGAACTGCATTTAGTGATATATATATCGGAAAGTTGAGGCATGTACTTGAATGCCTGAAAATCCCCCAGGATCCATCCTGTCTGAAGAGGGGTTATTTGTAAAAATCAAGTGTTGCAGGAAAGGCGGGGAAAAGAAGTGAACGATTGCATCAGGAGCAAAAGTCTAAAAATATAAGTCCCCCGGCAAAGCCGGGGGACTTACGTGGTGATTACAGTTTAACTACATTAACTGCCTTGGGGCCTTTTGAGCCATCTTCAAGTTCAAAGCTGACGGAATCACCTTCGAAAAGGGATTTAAATCCGTTACCGGCTATGGACGAATAGTGGACAAAAACGTCATCGCCGTTTTCTCTTGAGATAAAGCCGAATCCCTTGGCTTCGTTGAACCATTTTACTGTTCCTTCTACCATTTCTTTACTTACCTCCTGACTTATAAACTAAAGTAACAGAACGACCTGATTTTGTATAAAAAAAAGGCCACAAAGCAAAAAGTCTTTGTGGCCCGGCCTGTAGCAAAAACTTCTGAAACTCCGCTTAAATCATACCATTCATAAAAATAATTGTCAAGACAGCAATCCCCCGAATTTTAACTGCTTGACATCGGGTGTTCCAAATATTTAAATTAAATAACTTTGTCCTTTGTCAGGGACTGCTCTTTTATATCCGCTTTAAAAACATATTTCAGGAGGAACACATGGCATACAGAGAATACAATGATCGTATCGGAGGTATCAACCACTGGTTATTTGCGCAGGAAGAATTCAAACATATTATTTCCCGACCATTCAGGGGTGAAGAATACTCCAGCGTTATAAACGGCTCCGGTGTTGTCAAGGGAGAACAGAAATATCCTAAAGGATATCAGGAAATGATCATTCCCGAACTTAAACGCCGGGCGGACTTCTTCAGCGAAATCCCTGCACTTAAAGAAATCAAACCGGCTGAACATAAAGTCTTGACAGTTTTAGTCGGAGATAAAGACGACCCGAAGGTTGCTGCTTCACGAAGCTATGTCGGCATGAAATCGGCGACAACAAAGCTCTCCGGACTATCCAGCATGCTGGAAGAATTTCCATCTACGATTACATCTGCCGAACTTTATAAAAAACTCGACCAATGGAATAATGACAGTTCCATTTCCATCTTGATGTTCCAGTTGCCTTTCGGCGGGAAAGCAGGGGAAATAATTAATACTACAACTCTGTGTAACCGTATCAATATCGCCAAAGACGGAGACGGTCTCAATCAGGTTACCCTGGGACTCATGTCTCTGGGCGCCGAGCGTTATTACGACTGCTGTACACCCAGCGGCATGGTAGATCTGTCCAGTGTCTATTTATACAGGGAAAAAGGCGCTAAGCTGCGCCCCGATGGAATAGCCGGCTTTGCAGGCTTTGAGGTCCTGGTTTCCGGGAGAAGCGCCATTGTGGGAGAACCGCTCTTTAATCTTCTAAAGCGATTTGACGCAACCACCCTGGGTCCATTACATACCCGTACAGGATCAGGCGGAAAAACAGACAGGGAAACCCGGTTAAGAGTATATACCGAACTTTCAAAACGTGCCGATATAATATTTTCCTGCATGGGCTTTCATCCTTACAAGATTCACACCGATACGGAATACTTTTTCACTTCCGACATGCTCAAGGAGGGCTGCCTGATTATCGACGCCTCAACCTCTTTCAGAAAGGACGGCCGGAAACCCTACGGAGATGTTGAGCCTGCCGCACGCTCAAAGGCTGCTGCCTATACATTAGAAACCGGAGGAGTCGGCCCTGCTACTGTAACCAAACTGGTACATCAGGGCTGGCGCGGGATGTTGTATCAAAATATTGAGGCAGTCAGAAAAGCCGTTGAAGATAATAAATCAGTCGTTAAGTCAACATTTTCTAAACTCCTGGCATCTTATGCCGACTCAGGTGAAGCAGAGGCTGAAGGCAATGCTGAAAAGCTCTGTAACAGGGCAATACATCCGGACAGCCATCCGGTGCATGCCGTCGATGCCCTGGAAGCGGTTCTTCCAGAGCTAATGAAATAGATAAGTGCCGGAACAGGTCAAAGTAAATTTATCGGATCTACATCAATATCAATTTTTATATTTCTGATGCCTCTTATCTTTTCTAATACAAGAGACGCTGTCCGGCGGAGCGCCCTGGAATTTTTTCCCTTCAAAATAAGATGCCATCTCCAGAGATTCCGGATTTTTTCTATCGGGGCAGGCGCGGGGCCGAGGATTTCTATGCCCTTATGATCTATTCTTTTAATCCTGACTGAAATGTCTTTAACTGTTTTTTTTGCGGTTTCTTTGGTTTTGAAACTCAAAATAATCCTTATCAGTTTACTGAACGGAGGATAAAAGAGTTCTTTTCTCTGCACTATTTCTTTTTTATAAAACCCGTTGTAATCGTGATGCCGGACATAATCAAAGACATAATGTTCAGGTTCATACGTCTGTATGAGCGCCTTTCCGGGAAAATCGCCCCTCCCCGCCCTTCCGGCAAGCTGGGTAAAGAGCTGGAACGCCCTTTCACCGGACCTGAAGTCCGGCATGTTCAGTGTAATATCAGCAGATACAACAGCCGAGAGTGTGACATCCGGGAAATCATGGCCTTTTGCCACCATCTGGGTGCCTAAGAGCACCTCGATCTTTTTCTCTTCCATCTGTTTCACTATCCTGTAATGAGAGAGCTTTTTCCGTGTGGTATCCCTGTCCATTCTGGTAAAGGAAAGTTCAGGAATTAATGTGTGCAGCTCTTCTTCAACCCTCTGCGTGCCCGCGCCGAGATACTTTATCCCGGTTCCTTTACACTGCGGGCATAAAGCCTGCGGTATCAGGTGAGAACCGCAGTAGTGGCAGTTTAATGTCTTTGTGTCTTTATGATAAATAAGCGTGATACTGCAGGCAGGGCATTTGTAAGTATAACCGCAGTCAGTGCATATGGGGAAGGGCGAATATCCCCTCCGGTTCAACATTATGAGTGACTGTTTATTGGCGGATATAGTCTCTTTTATGCTGTCTATCAGTTTATTTGAAAATGAAAAAGTCTGCTTATCTTCCATAGTCATGTCTATGATCTCAACCTGGGGCAGGGGTCTCTGCTCTACCCTCTGTTTGAGTTCAAGATATCTGATCTTCCCGTTTTCAGCGTTGTAAAAGGCCTCCAGGGATGGAGTGGCAGAACCGAGGATGATTTTATTAATGCCTTCAAGCTTTGCCCTTGCAAGGGCCACATCCCTGGCACTGTAGCGCAGCCCTTCAAATTGTTTATACGACGCCTCCTGTTCTTCATCTATCACAATAAGCCCGATATTTTCAAATGGGGCGAAGACTGCGCTCCTGACGCCGATAACGGCCTTTACCTCTCCGTTCCTCATCTTACGCCACTGTGTCATCCTTTCCCCTGTGGAAAGGCCGCTGTGATAAAATACGACCTCATCTCCAAACCTGCTCCGGAACCTGTCAACCATCTGGGCGGTAATGGCAATTTCAGGCACGAGGACTATCGCCTTTTTATCATCAGGAAGCGCCTTTATCGCCCTGATATATATCTCGGTCTTTCCGCTGCCCGTAACGCCGTGAACAAGAAAAACCCCGTCTTCGGGATTATTTATCTCTGTCAGCGCATTCTGCTGCTCCTGTGTTAAAGAAAACCCCCCTGATTTTTTTATATTTTCATCATATGTAAGCCTGGCCTTTCCCTGCTTGCGGCCTGTGAAGAAAGCCGAAAGCAGGGCATTTTTTAATGCCAGACCGGAAGTCGACATATAATACTGACCAGCCCATTTGATAAGCTTAAGCAGGTTTGCGGGAACTAAGGGTTCTTCATCGAGGATTGACTTCAGGGACCTGAGCTTGATCTCCTTGCCTTTTAATTTATCTCCGCCAAATCCGGTAACTATCCCGACTTTATCTCCTCTCTTAAAAGGAGCCAGCACCCGCTGGCCGGGCTTTATTTTTGATTCGAGCGCTTCAGGGACAATATAGGTAAAAGCCTCTGCATTTATGGGAAATAAGACATTGGCGTGCATCGTAATTTATTTTATCTTTCCCTTCTCCTGAACCACCACTTCTCAATCTCGACTGCAATGAATACGACAGATGAAAGCGCCAGTGTTATAAAAAGTTCGCCTGCGGTGAGAGGAGCGGTTCTGAAGATCGGGTTTAAGACAGGAACATATATGGTTGCCATCTGGAGGAAAAATGTCAGCAATACAGCGCCAAGAAGCGATTTATTGGAAAATAATCCCAGCCTAAACAGTGACTCTCTTTCAGACCTTACGGCAAGCACATGCCCCATCTGGCTCAATGACAGCACGGTAAAGACCATGGTCTGCCAGTGAGTGTCCGCTGAATTTATAAACCATGCCTGGGTAAATACCGATACACTGCCCATAAGCAGCCCCACCCAGAATAAATGGTAACCGAGGCCATGCGCGAATATGCTCTCCTTTGGATGCCGGGGCGGCTTGTTCATAATTCCCTTTTCCGCAGGTTCCACTGCAAGGGCCAATCCGGGAAGTCCGTCGGTAACAAGGTTAATCCATAAAATATGTATCGGCAAAAGAGGTATTGGCAGCCCCAGAAAAGGCGGGATGAATATTGTCCATATTTCGCCTGAATTACTCGTCATGGTGTATTTTATAAACTTGCGGATATTATCGAATATCCTCCTGCCTTCCCTGACTGCCTTTACAATGGTCGCAAAGTTGTCATCAAGGAGTATCATATGCGCTGATTCCTTTGATACATCCGTGCCTGTAATCCCCATTGCCACACCGATATCCGCTCTTTTAAGGGCAGGCGCATCATTGACCCCGTCACCTGTCATTGCAACAAATTCCCCTTTATCCTGGAGCGCCTTCACTATCTTTATCTTCTGTTCAGGGGCTACCCTCGCATAAACCCTTATCTCCCCGACCTTCTCTTCAAATTCTTCAAGTGAAAGTTTTTCCAGCTCCTGTCCGGTCATCACCCCGTCTCCGTCATCAATTATTCCAAGCCTCCTCGCAATATTTCTTGCGGTAAGCGGATGGTCCCCTGTAATCATCACGGGTTTTATCCCCGCAGTCTTGCAGGTTCCTACAGATTCTTTTGCCTCTTCGCGGGGAGGGTCCATAAGCCCAGCAAGCCCGATAAAAACGAGATTGTCTTCAACATTGCCGGGCGTCATTTCAGCAGGCATTGCATCCCACTGCCTGACTGCAAAAGCGAGTGTCCTCAGGCCGTCATCAGCCATTTTCTCGTTTGCTGAGGTCAGTTCTTTCCGGATCGTTTCATTAAGCTCAATAACCCCTTTTCCGGAAAGGATATGGCTGGATTTCCCGATAATATTTTCGAAGGCACCCTTTGTGAAAGAGATGACACGGGGAGAGGGGGATGCGGGGACTGCATGAAAAGTAGTCATGCACTTTCTATCGGAATCAAAGGGTATCTCGGCAATCCTCGGGAAGTCCTTTTCAAGGAGACTCTTTTCAAATCCGTTTTTACGGGCTATTTCAAACAGGGCAATTTCAGTCGGGTCGCCGATTACATCGTTATCCTTATCCGGAACAGCGTCATTATTGAGAGCCATAGCCGTCATAAGATAATGACGCGGTGACGCGGTGATACGGTGATACGGTGATACAGCGGCACTCTCCGTCTCTCCGTCTCCCTCTCTCCCTGCGTCTCCCAACTTCCCTGCGTCTGCAATAAGCTCACCTTCTACAAACAATTCCTCAACAGTCATCTTGTTTAAAGTAAGCGTACCTGTTTTGTCCGAGCATATATAAGTCACAGAGCCGAGGGTTTCAACAGCAGGCAGTTTCCTTACGAGTGCATTCTGCTTAACCATTTTCTTTGCCCCAAGGGCTAAAGATATTGTTACGACTGCGGGCAGGGCCTCCGGAATTGCTGCGACTGCAAGGCTTATGGCAGTGAGAAACATTAACAGCGGCTCCACCCCCCTCATAAGCCCGGTTGCAAAAACAATAGCGCATATGGCAAGGACTGCGATGCCGAGACGCTGCCCGAACTTTGCGAGTCTTTTTTGCAAAGGGGTCTTCACCTCTTCTTCGTCCTGAAGCAGGGTAGCGATCTTGCCGAGCTCGGTTTTCATTCCCGTGGCAACAACAATGCCGGTTCCGCGTCCGTATGAAACAATGGTCCCCTTGTAAGCCATATTTTTCCTGTCCCCGAGTGGTATCGATTCCCCGGAAAATGTCTCAACGGTTTTTTCAACCGGGATGGATTCACCTGTCAGGGCAGCCTCTTCAATCTTTAATTGCGCGGATTCCGTAAGTCTTATATCAGCAGGCACTATCCTGCCTGCCTCAAGCATTACAATATCCCCAGGAACAAGCTCAGAGGCAGGGACACTTATTATGTTATTATCCCTGAGCACCAGAGCAGTCGGGGCCGCCATTTGCTTCAATGCCTTCATGGCCTTTTCCGCCCGGTACTCCTGAACAAAACCGATAATTGCATTCAGGATTACGATGACTACAATGGCAATAGTGTCAACCAACTCCCCGATAATTCCCGAAACCACTGCAGCAGCAATCAGCACCATGATCATAAAGTCCTTGAACTGGTCAAGGAACATCATGAATAGCGTTTTCTTTTTTACTTCCTTTAATTCATTCGGGCCGTATTCAAGAAGTCTTTCAGCAACCTCCTCAGAGGAAAGGCCTTGGGTGGAGGATTTCAACAATTCAAAGTTTTCTTTAATATCTTTCTGATACCAGTTCAAACGTCTACCTCTGTTTATGTTTTTGGTTTAATCTTAACTGAGAAAAAACGATTTCTCACTCTGCCCGGAATGGTATTGTACTATAAAATTGAGCCTCTTGCAAAAGTATCGAGAGAATCACCATCGTGATAATACCTTAACCATTTTCTGTAATTATTATGGCGCTGCGCCGGTATTTGCTTTTTTACCAGAAGCGTATCAAAACGAGACTTTATTTCTGATGGAATATTCATAAACGATGTTATCCGACATGTTAGATAACATTCCGTGGTGTCAGGCCTACACATTTTACAAAAATAATCTATGGTTTATAATCTGCTATAATTTATCGTACAGTTAAATTAAAATCAATCAAACTTGTAGTGGACATGGATGGCAAGACCGTTACGAATACGATATCCTGGCGCATACTATCATGTAACATCCAGGGGTAATGAGCGAAAAGCGATATTCAAGAATAAAAGGGTCGAGCCCCCCGCCCTCCTTGGTGAGTCCGTGGTGTCCGTGATGTAATAAAACAACATCTTAGTGGTAAATGTTATTATTATGGTAGGGATAAAATAAAAAAGGAGGTCTACAGTGCGAGTAAGCGATATTCCCGAAATTACCAAATTGAGCACACCAGAAAAAATCCTGTTGGTGGAAGATATTTGGGACAGCATTGCTTCGGATGAAGCTGTCGTGCCTGTTCCTCAGAGCCATATAGAGGAGTTGGACAGAAGATTTATAAAATATGAATCTGCACCGGGAAATCTTTTGTCTTTTGAAGAACTTCAAACAAAAATAGAAAAAAGGAAATGACATATACCCTGCATTTCCTTTCTGAAGTTTAAGAAGATGTTGTCAATGGTTATGTATGGTATGAAAATAAGTCTCCTGGACTTGGCGAAGAATTTCTCAGGGTTTTTTATACCTTTGCTGTTGAATTTCCCCGAAATCCATTGCTTTATCCCAAGGTCTATAGTAGGTGGTGTCAGATCTCCATTCTACAGGCAATGTAAATATCTGGGATAGGATGAAGACCTCCTATTAAAAACAATAAAGTAAGGAGTATATATGAGTTCGTATGGTTTAAATTCGCGGCGTGGGAAATCACGACCGCAGCAGCGTTCGCATGCGTTGGCGCGCAGAGTTGCTTCAGCTGATGAGAAA
Organism: bacterium BMS3Abin06; assembly: GCA_002897895.1. Classification (GTDB taxonomy): domain Bacteria; phylum Nitrospirota; class Thermodesulfovibrionia; order UBA6902; family UBA6902; genus BMS3ABIN06. The sequence continues at coordinate 30,566 of BDSY01000016.1, read as the reverse complement.
AAGTTTCTTGCCGGTACGGCGGTAAATCCGCATCCGCGTATTATTCTTGAGAAGGGCAGTGATGATTTGTCCGTCCGTGCGCTTGATCTTATTTGTCCGATAGGGATGGGACAGCGTGCTCTTGTGGTATCATCGCCCGGGTTGGGTAAAACGACATTTTTAAAGAATATCTGTAATGCTGTAACAAACGGGTATCCTGACATGAAGGTATATTGCGTACTTGTTGATGAGCGTCCCGAAGAGGTGACTGATTTTACGCGTAGTGTGAATGCCAGGGTATATTCTTCGTCTATGGATCATAGTTATGAAAATCATATTAAGATTGTCGATAAGGTTATCGCAGAGGCTTTTAAGGAAGCGGCTGCAGGGCATAATGTGATGATATTGCTTGACTCACTTACGCGTCTGGCGCGGGTACATAACTCACAGCACCGAGGTAGAGGGCGTACGCTTTCCGGAGGAGTGGGTGCCGGTGCACTTGAAATACCACGTCGTGTTTTTGGTGTTGCCCGCAATGTAGAGGGTCTGGGCTCTATAACTATCATTGCAACGATCCTGGTCGATACAGGCAGTGCTATGGATAATGTTATATTTGAGGAGTTTAAAGGCACGGGCAATATGGAACTGGTGCTCTCAAAAAAACTGGCGGAGACCAGGGTGTTCCCGGCAATCGATGTGTCAAAGAGTGGTACCCGGCGTGCTGAGCTTTTGTTTGAGCCGGAAGAGTACCGACGCCTTGAATTATTGTACCGGGGCATGGCAACGATGAATAATGTTACCGCTATGGAAAAGCTGATAGAGATGCTTCAGAAATATCCGGGTAATAGCGATCTTTTAGAATCATTTAAGGATTTTAAGGTTAGTTAGGGGATTTTGTTTTTCTATATACTACAAAAAAATTGGACAATCTACAGCAGAAATGTATGGCCGTCCAAAGAAAGAAGTACGACATTATCCTTAATATTATAGAAGCACCTTTTCGACTTCTTTCTCCCTGATCCATCCGGCCTTTCCGTCAAAGCGCTCAACTTTTCGCCAGCCCTTTTTTGATTCAAGAATAAAGACCTTCATCCCTTCATGAAGTCTGAAATATGTTGTAGCATTGTCCAGCGGCTCAAACCTGACTGCTGCATTTTCCGATATTATTACTGCCTCTTTTCCGGACACTGAAATCCTGTTGTACAATAAAAAAGCAGATAATGTAAAAACTATTATTAAAATGGGGAGGGCGATCCTGCAGCGCCTTCTTGCCGCTTGCGTAAACAGTCCTGTGATAATAAAGAAAACAGCGGAGGCAAACAGAGCGGATAAAAATATAGTCAGGCCGTTAATAGTAAAAATATCAAATTTATCGAATATGCGTTTAAACCACTGGCCGGATATGTTCGTTATATTGCCTTCTATCAGAGAACGGGCGTATTCGTAATTTGAGGCTAAATCGCTGTCCCGCGGCATTAATTTTTTAGCCCTTTCATAATTCAGTATCGCCCTGCCCAGTTCACCTTTCTTGAAATAGCTGTTCCCAAGGTTATAATAAAGATTAGCGCTTTCATAACCCTGTTCAAGCAATCTTCCATATTCCTCAACAGCCTCATCATATCTGCCCTCTTCATAAAGGGCGTTTCCCCTGTAAAAGATATAATCCGGGTTGCCGCTCCCGGACGGCTTCAGCTTAATTTCTCTGTTAATTCCCATCTCCGGGTCCTGCTGCATATCCGTTTCCTGGCGGGCAACCGATATGGATGTAACCACCAGAAAACTGATAAGCAGATATGCAGAAATTGAAAATTTCATCTTCATAGCTTCTGCCTTTCAAGATAATCCATAACTTCCTTAAGCTTATTAAAGGTAGCCTCCATCTCTTTTTTGCCGAACTCAGAGGGCGCATACCTTGCCATGTCGCATTCTTTAAATATATCTCTTAACCTGTTCAGCATATCTTCGCTTATCCCTTTAGTCTTCAGTGCATCATCAACAACATCAGCGGTTATGCCAGCCGCAGGAAGATGGAATCTGTCGCCTAAATACTCCCTGATAGTCTTAAAAACGGAGCTGTAAAATTCCGGGGTACTGATGTTGTTTAAATATTGCTGCGCCTCCCGGATACCTTTCTTTGCTTTTTTGGGGGCTGAAAGCCGCCGCGCATACCTGATGTCGGTCCTGAGCTTCTCTTTTCGTTTTTGCATTACCAGTACAGAGACAAATATCAGCAGGGGAACGGCCTGGAGCAGGAGGAATGTCGTATTATTATAAAGATACTCTCCCCTTTTTTTGAATTTCCCGGGAGATTCCTTTATATAAATAATGTCCCTGCCGAATCTCTCTCTGCCGGACCGCTTCAGGGCGGACACGGGGGCCTCCATTATAGTTATATTTTCCTGTTTCTCCGGTTTTGTGACTTTTATGGCGACATTTTTCTTTGATATTGTCCGGTATTCGCCTTTTGTTGGATTAAAAAAACTGAAGGCAACCCCGGGGATTTCTTTAATATCATCACTCAATGGTATAAGTATCCGCTCAAATACTTTCCTGCTGCCCTCCTGTTTTGCCTGCGGCTCATACACTTTGAACCCTTCATGCTGTTTCAGCGTGGGGCTGTTAACCGTATCAAAGTTGCCCTCCCCGGTAATAATCATCTTTAATGTGACGGGGTCTCCTGCTTTTACCTCTTTGGGTGATACATCCATGCTGAAATTGAAATCCCCGACAGCCCCTTTAAAATCATCCGGCGCTTCTTTATCCGGGAAAGGGAGAATTTTCAGTCTTAATTTCCCGGAAGCCGGTTCAATCGGAGATACGTCATAAGCACCCAGAAATCCGCTGAATGCGTCGTGTCCAAAGGGATCATCAAATAAAGATCTTTGCCTTTTGACTGTGAGATTGCCTTTCAGCTTTGCAGGGCCTATTGTAAAATCCCCCGGCCTCGTGCCGAATATCCGGGTGCTGAATTCAACAACATTATAGTTTATGCCGTCTTTGTATTCCCGGTATTGCCGGGGTTCACCAAATTCCCCTGCTGAAAAACCGTCATGCGCAAATTCAGGATACTGAATATCACGCATTTGCAGGCTGTTTACATACAGTTTTATTCTCAATGGGACAACCTCGTTTACATATGCCGTGGTTTTTCCCGCTTCCATAAGCAAGAATACCAGGTCCTTTAAATCCGTTTGAGTTTTTTGCCGGCCCTGTGCACGGCTTCCGGCATTGGCAGGTCTGTCCATAACCTCGACAGTCACAGCATTGGATTTATAGGTGTCCCCTTTATATTCAAATGAAAACGGGCCGATTTTGAATTTTCCGGCCTTAAGCGGGATGAGTGAATACACATGAATTACTGAAGACGACATCCTTCCGTTCACTATGGACATCCTGGTTGAAGGCCCGATATATTGCACCTGGAAACCGTCTATCCCCTGAAGCACGGGCCGGGGTATGTCACGGGACCCCTGGAATGTAAGGTTGAGCTGTGAGCTCCTGCCAAGGTAAATAACATTGCTCTCAACCGAGACTTCAAAATTAATCTCATCAGCTGCGGCTGTTCCCGGAACAGTGGTTGACAGCAGACCAAAGGCAGTCAAAAGGCAAATGAACATTGCCAATATATTTATCTTCTTTAAATAAGGCCCTCTCACCAGTCCTTAAACACCTCCCTGTAATGCCTTTTTTTGCGCTGCCTCAAATTGTCTCCGGCCTCCTCCTGTCCGTAGGCATTCAGGAGCATTCTTGCTTCTTCAGGAGACATCTCCCCGGTTTCCTGCTCCTGAGCAGCGGCGCTCTGCGCCTCCCCTGTATCTTCTTTGTCTTCTGTTTTATCCCCTGCCCCCTTTTCCTGAGTCTGTTCATTGCCGGTCTCCTGCTGTTGCCCTTCCCCTTCTCCCTGTTTCTCCTTATCGGATTTGTCCTCTCCCTGATCTTTCTGCTTCTTCCGGTTTTTCATCTTATCCAGAAGCATCTTTAATTTTTTCTCAACAAAGTCATGGTTGTATTTTGCGTCTTTGTTTTCCTCATCTAATTCAATAGCCCTTTTATAGTAGTCAAGGGATTCACGGTATAAGCCGGCAGCGCTTTCCATATCAGTATTGGCAAGAGAGCTGCCGAGCCTGTATTTGCTGTTTGCCGTATTATAAACCGCTTTTGCCTCAAGCTTCTTATCTGCTGCGCTCAATGCGTTCGTAAAAGCGTCAACAGCCTCTGCATACCGGCCTTGTTTGTAAAGGGCTGCACCGAGATTAAAATTTATAATGCCGAAGTCATCATCAGGCGATTCCGCCTTTGCCTGATTGTATTTATTTACGGCCTCATCGTATTTCCCCTCCTCATACAACCTGTTCCCTTCCTGCACAATTTTTGCTGAAGAAGCAAATAAAGCAGGAGGAAAAATCAGGGGGCAGAAAAAAAACAGCATTAATAAAATCAGCATCCTCATAACTTTCTCTCTAAACTCTTTCCCTGTAACTATTCAGGCAGGCACAAAGGCACATAAACCCTTTGTGCCTATGTGCCTTTGCCACTTTGCGCCTGAGCAGTTACCTTTCCCTTATAAAAGGCTCCAGGCACAGAAGCAGTATGGCAAGCAACAGGGGAACCCCGTATCTTTCTTTATATCTTTTTACCATTTTATTTTCAACTTCCCTTTTTTCCATCTTTGAGAGCCTCTCCTCATAGATCAGGTCCAGGCCGAATTCAGTGCTTCCGGCCCTGACATAGCTGCCGCCGGTTACCAGGGCAATCTTTTGCAAAACAGCCTCATCAAGACGTGTCTTAACTACATTTCCGCTCCTGTCTTTTAAAAAAGTCCTGTTCCCGGCTTGATCCGTTACAGGAATAAGCTCTCCTTCTTTTGTGCCTATGCCTATTGTAAAAATCTTCAGTCCCTGTTCCTTTGCCTTTTCAGCCCAGTCCGCTGCATCACCCTCGTGGTCCTCTCCATCCGTTATAATTACAAGGGCTCTATACTTTTTACCAACGCGCCCGTAACTATCAAGCGCAATTCTGATAGCGCCGGACAGGGATGTGCCGCCTTTTGGAATAGTGTCTACATCAAGATCATCAAGGGAGAGCATAAAACCACTGTAATCAACAGTCAGTGGACACTGGAGAAAGGCGCTGCCTGAGAAGGCAATGAGTCCTATCCTGTCACCCCGTAATTTTTTTATCATGTCCTTTACCGCGAGTTTTGAACGCTCCAGCCTGTTCGGTTTTACGTCTTCAGCCAGCATGCTCTTTGAAGTATCGATAGCAACCAGGATATCGATTCCGCTTCTCTTTACTTCCTTCCATTCAAAGCCCCAGCGGGGTCTCATGAGAGACAGAATAATCAGGAAGACTGAGACAAGAATTAAAATTGCCCTGAGCCTCTGTTTTTTTGTATCCAGGGACCCTGTCAATTCACCAAGGAGGTCTTTATCGGCAAATGCCTCCATGTCCCTTCTCCTTTTCTTGAATGCCCTGATATAAAAGAGAGCAAGGGCCGGAAAAATCAGGAAAAGATATATTGCCTGAAAGTTGCCGAATCTCATATTTTAATAATTTCCTCACCCTGACCCTCTCCCTCCGGGGGAGAGGGGATTAGTGGTATTACGGTATTCTCCTTAAGACCGTATTCATCAGGACAATCTCGATAAGCAGCAGGGCTAACCCAGGGATCAGAAACAGGTGGAACAGCTCCCTGTATTCTGCATATCCTCTCTCCTTGACCGGTGTTTTCTCGATTTTGTCTATTTCACTGTAAATATTTCTCAATGACTCTGTGTCCGTTGCCCTGAAATATTGTGCACCTGTTTTTGCGGCTATCTTTTTCAGGGTCTCTTCATCAATCTCTATTTTCACCTGCCTGTAAACCCTGTTCCCGAAGAAATCCCTTGCAGGGTACGGCGCAAGCCCCTTTGTTCCCGCGCCTATGGTGTATATCTTTATACCAAGCGCAGCAGCAGCTTCTGCTGCAATAAGGGGTGATATCCTGCCTGCATTATTTCTTCCGTCGGTCAGCAGGATAACGACCTTCCCTTTGGCTTCAGTATCTTTTAACCTGTTAAGGGCCGAACCGATTCCCGAGCCTATTGCCGTGCCGTCTTCAATCATGCCGGTCTTTACCCTCTCCAGGTTCTGCATTAACCATCCGTAATCAAGCGTGAGAGGGGATACAGTGTATGCCCTGGATGCAAATGCAACCATCCCGATCCTGTCGTTCTGCCTGTTGTTTATAAAATCCGTGACAACTGCCTTTACCGCTTCAAGCCTGTTTGCGCGTTTTCCATCCAGCTCAAAGTCTTCCGCAAGCATACTCGTTGATGTATCAATCGCAAGCACAATGTCTATTCCCTCGGTTTCCACCGGGGATTCCTCAAGTATTAACTGGGGCCGGCTTAATGCAATGAGCATCAAAAAAAGCGCTGCAATCCTCAGGAAAATGATCCCTTTATGCAGCCTTACCCTGAAGGTTGATCTCAATCCGCGTACCAGGGCGCCTGTTGAAAATCTGAAGGCAGTTTCCGGTCTGCCTTTCCTGCTCAACAACATAAGCGCCGCAGCAACCGGCAGTAATATTAAAATCCACGGGTTCTGAAAATGCATTTATTTTCTCAAACTATTTTTAGACCGGGTTTGTACCGGGATGCAAGGGCAATTCATGAATTGCCCCTACTTACCTGCCATGTTTATGCACCATTAAAGTTTTGTCTCATCTACAATTTTTCTTGCCGCTTCGTAACTCGATTCAGCTTCTTTTTGATCCGGGAGATATTTTGCAAATTTTACCATGTCGCAGTGTGAGAGGAATTCCCTCATAAGGCCTTTTTGCCCGGAGTTTAATGTGTCCGAATCCCTGAGCGTTGACAAAAACTCCTCTGTGGTCATCTCAGGCGCCCTGAGACTGAACCGGTTTTCCACATAATGCCTTACAATATTTGAAAGCTCAAAATAGTATTCCTGCACATGCCCCTTTTTCAGGTAATCGTTTTTCATGAGTTCGTCGAATGCCCTGTAAGCTGTTTCATGCGCAGGCACAGGAGGGATGACAATCTCTTCCGGTTTTTTTCTTTTCTTAAGAAACAGGAGAACAAGGACGGTTATAACAATTACCGCAAGCAGGGCAATAAGAATATAGAGATATGCCTGTCCCTGAATACTCAGGGGGCCTTTAATATCCCGTATATCGGTTTCTTCAGCAGCAGCAGGACCATACATAAGGAGGGATATTATTATTCCGGACAGCGCCTTTATTGCTATACCCTCCTTTCCCTCATTCTGAAAAACCTGTACAGCTCCCTGGTGTACGGCATATCAGTGCGAATATCAATGTGGTCGACATTTATTGACCTGAAAAGCCTCTGCCTTTCATCAAATATTCTCTCTGCATTGCGGTGGTAATCATTCCTTACCGCGCGGCTGGAGGTATCCAGCAAAAAGCCCTTTCCTGTCTCGGCATCTTCAAGATTGATGATTCCGATATCAGGCAAATCCATTTCACGGGGGTCGGTAATGGACATTGCCACCAGATCATGGCGCTTGTTAGCGATTGAGAGAGGTCTTTTATAATCATCTGCATGAAAATCGGAAATCAGGAAGGCAACCGTACGGCGGTTTGTAACCCTGTTCAGATACTCCAGTGCAGCAGGTATAGCAGTCCCTTTCCCCTCCGGCTCATGATATATCGCTTCCCTTACAATTCTCAGTACATGGCCCAACCCCTTTGCCGGGGGCACGAACTTCTCTATTCTGTCAGTAAAGGCAATCAGCCCGGCTCTATCATTATTCCTGACTGCGGACATAGCTAACAATGCACAGAGTTCAGCGCCCAGGCGGCTTTTGAGTTGATTGACTGTTCCGAAATAAGACGACCCGGACATGTCAAGCAGAAGCATGACGGTCAACTCCCTTTCTTCTACGAATTTCTTTATAAAAGGCTGTCCTGTACGCGCAGTCACATTCCAGTCAATCGAGCGTATATCATCTCCAGGCTGGTATTCCCTGACTTCATCAAACTCCATTCCCCTGCCCTTAAACACACTGTGGTAATGGCCGGCGAAAACATCCGTAACCATTCTTGAAGTGGTTATCTGTATCCTGCGTATTGTGCGTAATATCTCTTTGGGAATCATAATTGCAAGAAAGCTGTCAGCGATCAGCTATCAGCCTTCATCTTCAGGACTTAACAGGCCGACCGCTTTTCATGGAACTTCTATCTCTTCAAATATTTTTTTGATAATATCATCTGAAGTCTTCTCTTCAGCCTCTGCTTCATAACTGACAATAACCCTGTGCCTCAAAACATCCGGGCCTATTGATTTGACATCCTGGGGCGTCACATACCCCCTGCCCCGGATAAATGCATATGCCCTCGAAGCCGTTGCCAGGTATATGGTTGCGCGTGTGGAAGCCCCGTATTGAATTAAAGCCGTGAGTTCATCCAGTTTGTACTTGCCGGGCTCTCTTGTGGCAAAAACTATGTCGAGGATATATTTTTCAATCTTCTCATCCATATATATTTCATTCACCACACCCCTGACCCGCTTTATATCTTCAGGCCCGATCACTGCGCTTACCCCGATTTTCCGGCCGGTAACGGCCATACGTTTCATGATCCTGTGCTCCTCTTCAATACTGGGATACGTGACATTTATCTTAAGCATGAACCTGTCGACCTGGGCCTCGGGCAGGGGGTATGTCCCTTCCTGCTCAATGGGATTCTGGGTTGCAAGGACTAAAAAAGGCTCATCCAGCGGAAAGGTATTTTCGCCTATGGTAACCTGCCTTTCCTGCATTGCCTCAAGCAGGGCGCTTTGAACCTTTGCAGGCGCCCTGTTAATTTCATCCGCCAATATGATGTTGGCAAAGAGAGGGCCTTTTTTGGTAGAGAAGCTTCCCTCTTTGGGGTTATAAATGAGTGTGCCTATCAAATCAGCAGGGAGCAGGTCAGGCGTAAACTGGATCCTCTGAAACTTTGTCTTTACGGCATCGGACAATACCTTTACGGAAAGGGTCTTGGCAAGCCCCGGCACCCCCTCTATCAGTATATGCCCGTCAGCGAGCAGGCCGACCAGGAGCCTCTCAATCAGGTATTTCTGGCCCACTATGACTTTCTCGATCTCGTTTACCAGGGTGTGCACAAATGCGCTTTCCTGAGTTACTTTTTCATTGATGGCCGTAATTCCACCCTCTAACATAAATATATGCCTCCTTTAATTCATATGACATAATGTGTGTGTTATCGGAATCAGCGCATCCGGCGCTGTTTCAGGTAAAATCCCGGGAGATGGTAAACCGGAAATTTCATAAAAAACCTGCCATGCACTTTCTATCGGGCCGAGGATTTCAGCAATTCAAAGTTTTCTTTAATATCTTTCCGGTATTGGTTCAATGTCTGCCTCTGCTTATATTTCCGGTTTTATCTTAACGATTTCCCGCTCTGCCCGGCATGGTATTGTACTACAAATTGAGGCTCTTGCAAAAGTATCGAGGGATCACATTTGATGTGACTGATGACCTTACGCTGGAAAGTGTATCCTACTTCATCTTATATAGATGAAGCTATCACTATGACTAAACATAAGTTATATGTGAACTGTTTATATATGTAAACAGTAAAGTCAGCTTAAAGAGCTCACGTAGATGATTATGAGATGGAAGAGATAAGAGGTAACCAACAGCTCAACAGAAGTCTGGAACGTGCCATAAAAGACATGAAATCAAAAAAAGGAAAATTCGTTGAGTAATTATAAGATATTTGAAACTGATGAGTATGCAAAAGTCTTAAAGAAATTATCAAAAACAAATATCGAGTTTATTCAGAAAAAGCTTATGAGTTATGTATACCCTCAACTCAGGAATGAGCCTTGCTTTGGAAAGAATATAAAAAGCTAAGAGACTATAATCCTGATACATGGAGGTATCGTCTTGGCAAGTTCAGGCTATTTTATTCAGTAGATCATGAAAACAAAACTATATATATTCTTACAATCGATTTCCCTAAGGATGCTTATAGATAAAGCAACTCAGTAGAAATATTTGGATAACAAGTCGTTGGAGATTGAACGAGTACCAGCGGAGACCTTTTTTGCTTTTGATATTTCGAGAAGTACAAATCAGTTTTTAGCAAGTTTATGTGCTTCATGGTAGTCGTCACTCAACTTTGCTACTAAAAAAATGAGAACACAAGAAAATTACAATGAATGGTGAATACTTTACAGATGCTCGTCAGAGATCACAGCGTTATATGTGAAGGATGACTCAGAGTTAAACATCAATTTTTCTGTCATTCAGCTATTTGGATTTGTTATAATTTTGTATACACCAATCGGATAGGAGGATTAATGCATAAAATAGTTGGATATATTGAGCGAGACCCGGAAACAGGATTATATGTGGGTATTGTTCCAGGCATCTTAGGTGCCCATACACAAGCTGAAACATTGGATGAACTACAGAAGAATCTCAAAGAAGTAGTTGAATTGTGCTTGGAGGAAATGGACACTGAAGCAAAGGACAATTTACCGGAATTCGTTGGACTTCAGCAAGTTGAGGTTGCAGGTTGAGCAAGTTGCGGCTTGTTGACGCTAAAACTGCCGAAAAATTGTTGTTCTCATTTGGTTTCAATAGGGTTCGTCAGAAAGGAAGCCATGCATTTTATAGACATCCTGACGGTAGAACAACCACATTGCCTCATCACAAAGGAAGAATCTTATCCCGCCCATTGTTAAGAGAAATTTTAAAAGAGATAGAAATTACTGTTGATGATTACAACAGATATATAGAAAAGCTGTAATATGAAAAGATAACCATTCATTGCAGAGGGACAAGAACCAAAGGAAAATACTGAAAGGTATCGGCATTTCCAAAGACATCATTTTATGAACCCCGGGGTCAATGAAATAGCAGTCAAAACCATTCTTTCAAAATCCGGTATCCCCGGCAGAAAGTACTGCATAAACCCTTATGTGGGTTGTGCACATGCGTGCAGATACTGCTATGCGACATTTATGAAGAGATTTACCGGGCACATTGAGCCGTGGGGAAGTTTTGTAGATATCAAGATGAACGCCCCGGAGGTATTGAGAAGACAACTGAAGAGGGCTGAAAAAGGCGGCATAATCATGAGTTCTGTCACAGACCCGTACCAGCCGCTTGAAGCAAAATATAAACTTACAAGAAAATGCCTTGAGATTCTTTTATTATTTAAATTCCCGGTAGATATCCTTACTAAATCACCTCTTGTTTTACGGGATATCGATATCATTTCAAAACTGAAAGATGCGCAAGTAGGCTTAACCATAACAACTGATGATGAGAAAATGAGAAAGATATTTGAACCCGACGCCCCCTCAATCTTGTCACGCATCAACGCGTTGAAAAAGCTGCATGAGGCCGGGATACCCACTTATGTTTTTACAGGCCCCCTCCTTCCTATGGATCCTGAACGTCTCGCAAGAGAGATAAAACCCTACGCAGACAGCGTACTCATTGACCGGATGAACTATACCGGTAAGACAGAATGGCTCTATAAAAAGTACGATATCGGGAAATGGCTTGATGAGGGGTTCATTGATGACATAATTTTCAGGCTCCGGAAGAGTTTATCGCCGGCAGATGTGTCTATCATTTGTTGAAAATACGGCATATTGTCTTATAATCAATCGCATTGCCCCTCAACCCTGAAGTTTCAGGCAGAGCAACCCTGTTTCATTATAATATCTCACTAACGCTCAACGGCATCCTATAACATCCACCTTTTGATAATATCAGGCTTTTTACTTACCCCGCGTCGGGGATTTCTCTATTTAGTAACAGTTGATAAAATCCGATATGTATAACCAAGAAGACAATGGCTGGAGGTAACATAATATGGATGAACAGATGAGCGCCCCTCTTTTGAGAGATGCAGACAAAGGGAAAGAGCAGCTCATAAATGAATTGAATGATCTGGACCGCCAGATCTCCGGCCTGATGCATCATATTACAGAAGAGACAGACTACGGAGCCGGATTCTTCAATCCAAACCTGAAGAAATGCTATGAAGTAAAAAATTGCACTACGGAAGATTGTGTCTGTTACGGAAAAGGGATTATAAGATGCTGGCAGGTAACAGGCACTTTCTGCGGAGGTGAGGTACAAGGCGCCTTTGCACAAAAATACGTCAAATGCACGGAATGTAACGTTTTTAAAGAAGCAACCCCTGACCCGATTTCCCGGATAGGAGAGCAGTTCAATAATATGATGTATATAGCCGAACTGAAAAACCATGAAATTGAAAAAGCAAATAAAGAGATCACGGCAACACAGTCACAACTGCTTCAGCAGGAAAAGATGGCATCTATCGGGCAGCTCGCAGCAGGCGTGGCGCATGAGATCAATAACCCGATGGGTTTTATATCAAGCAATCTCGGGACACTTGGAAAATATACAAACAGGCTGACGGAGTTCATTAAGAGCCAGACCGGGGTTATAGAATCCCTGCAATCGACAGAAGCATCAGACCGGCTGAAGGATACGCGAAGAAAGCTGAAGCTTGATTACATATTTGAAGATATTGAGGAGCTGATAAAAGAATCCGTTGACGGCGCCGAGAGGGTGAAAAAGATAGTACAGAACCTTAAAACCTTCTCAAGGGTCGATGGGGCGGAACACAGGCATGCGAACATTAATGAGTGCATTGAAAGCACATTGAATATAGTCCGGAATGAGCTTAAATACAAAGCAGTGGTGGAGAAGGAATACGGTGAGATACCATTGACAAAATGTTATCCCCAGCAACTCAATCAGGTCTTTGTAAATCTCCTTGTCAATGCAGCGCAGGCAATTGAAAAACAGGGGATAATTAAAATAAGAACCTGGAACGGTGACGCTTTTATCTGTGTGTCAATCTCGGATACGGGACAGGGAATCCCTGAAGAAAAACTCAACAGGATATTCGAGCCCTTTTTTACAACAAAGGATGTCGGCGAGGGGACGGGGCTTGGATTGAGCATAACCTATGACATAGTGAAGAAGCATAAGGGGGAAATTACTGTTGAGAGCGAAGTGGGGAAGGGGAGCACTTTCACTGTAAAGATACCTGTTGTGGAGTGAAGCTTGTTATTAAAATTCGTAAACAGGAGCATGGGGTTACAGGTGTCAACTAATTTTCACCACGGCTAAAATTTGACAATCGATCAACAGGAAATGGAGGTAAAAATGGAGGGAGTAACAGCAGGAACGAAGCCGGGACTGTCATTCAATCGTGTCTTGAGAATGTCAGTGGTTGCTTTAGCTTTGTGCCTGTTTTCACGGTTTGCCGCAGCCGCAGAACTTACATGGACGGGCTGCGGTATCACCAAAAAGGCTTTTATGGTGGAAATAGCTAAAGTCTATAAAGAAAAGACAGGGATAAAAATCAGGATATCAGGTGGAGGCGCTACCAGAGGTATCAGATATGTATCTGCCGGTTATAGTGATATGGGCGGGTCCTGCCGTCATCGTTTATTTGATTTAACCGGCGCAATACACGAAGAAGAGAGAGATACAAAATTGATCCGGGTTGCATGGGATGCGCTTGTTGCCGTTGTGCACAAAGATAATCCGGTTAACAATATTTCTTTGGACAATCTCAAAAAGGTCTATGAGGGAAAGATTACTTCATGGAAAGATCTGGGAGGTAAGGATAAAAGAATTGTTCTCCTGGTCAGGGACGGAAAATATTCAGGCGTTGGACATATGTTCAGATGGCTTGTATTCAACGATCCCGAATATGGTTTTAAAGCGAGGGCATTGATATTCAAATCAACCGCGCCTCTGGAAAAAAAGATCGAGAAAACATTAACAGCCTTTGGGGTAACAGGCATCAGCTCGGCAAAAAAGGAGAGACTCAAAGTGCTTTCCCTTGACGGAGTCACTCCAACCAAAGAGAACATTGCTTCCGGGAAATACCCTCTGTTCCGTCCGATATATATTACGGTAAAGAAAGACAGCACAAACCCGGAGATCAAGAGGTTCATTGATTTCATACTAAGCCCCGAAGGGCAGGCTGAAATATCCGCCCAGGGGACAGTTAATCTGTCGGAAGGAGAGGCATTAATTCCGCTCTGGGAGGAGAAGAAGGCAACGTTAGGTTTCTAGAAAACCGGCAACTGGGACATTTTATGAAGATAGATCAGAAGATAATGTTAGCTGCCGGCGCACTGGTATCTCTCGTGCTGCTCGTCCAGGGGGCCGTCTCCCAGATAAATATAAGAAAAGAACTTAAATCAGCTGCAGTCAGGCATCTTACCGGAGAGTTAAAAACCAGAATTCAATTATTAAATGATTTATTACGCGAGACAGAGCAGGACTTATCCGCAATGCAGGCACATAAGGCATTTGAGGATTATTTCACTTCCAAGGCATTGGATGACAGTGACGGAATGCTTGATTCCGAGTTTGAGCTTGAGTCTTTTTTCATAAGGATTATTCGCGCGAAACCCCAATACACCAGAATCCAGCTTCTAACCGCAGCAGGAGAACCGGTTCTCCAGATTGCCGGTGACAGGCGTATAGAACGTTTTGACAGGAATAATCTGGCTGAAAAGCTTGAACAATTCAGTCAAAAACTGGCAGACACCCCGAAAGAGCGGCTCGCTTCTTTCAGCGTGATTCATGATATTCTTCAGGATGAAAAGGCCGGATGGATGCTTCTAACTGTCGGCGCATTAATTTTCAATAAAAATATTGAGGGTTTTTTATGGGTTAAACAACCGATTGACAGTTATATAGAACAAATATTCTCCGGTCTGTCAACTGATGGAATCAGTTATACAATATCCAGTAAAGATGGAATTCCTGTTGCACATTCCATGAATGTCAGTCCTGAAACCCTCACCGGCTTACTTAAGGGAGAGCTGTCAGGCTGGGTAATTGCAAGTGAAGCGATTCCTGATACGGCCTTAAAAGTAACTTTGGGAATTGAAAAGGCAAAGGCCTTTGAGGTTATGAATAATTTATTGTTGATCGGGATAGGGATCTGGGTATCGGCGGTACTCGTTTCAATGCTGCTCTTAGGCATTATCGCCCGTAATATTTCAAGACCTATCAAAAGTCTCGTTGACTGGGCGGCAAGACTCTCTAAAGGAGACCTTACCATTGAAAACATCAAAATATCAAATGATGAAATAGGGAAGCTGAATGCCGCTTACAGGGAGGTGGTGAATTCATTCAAGGAGGTTGCATCGGTATGTGAGGACATATCCAACGGCGATCTCAGCAGGTCGCTCGACATCAAGAGCGATAAAGATGTGCTCGGCAAGTCCGTTAACAGGATGATCAGTACCCTGAGAAAAGTGACTGCCGAGAACGAAAAAGTAAACTGGCTGAAGACCGGGCAGGCGGAATTGAACAACAGGATGCGCGGAGAACAGGATATTGCAACCTTATCTCAAAATATAATCAGCTACCTTGCCGCTTATCTGGATGCGCAGATCGGGGCGATATATGTGGCTGATGAAAATAAACTATTAAAATTGACCGGCACCTATGCCTATAAAAAGCAAAAGAATTTCTACAATGAATACAGGTTTGGTGAAGGTCTGGCAGGACAGGCCGCACTGGAAAAGGAGATTATTCTTACAACCAATGTCCCTGATGGCTATATAAATATCCATTCCGGACTGGGCAAAGCTGCTCCGCACAATATTGTGGTTGTGCCGCTTTTATATGAGGGAAAGGTCAAAGGTGTGCTTGAGCTGGGTTCATTTCATGAAATAACAGATGTCCGGTTAGACCTTCTCAGACAGGTTTCAGAAAATATTGCCATCAGCCTGAATTCTGCGCAGTCCCGTCTTCGAATGAAGGAGCTGCTGAAGGAGACACAGAGCCAGGCTGAGGAACTGGAAACCCGGCAGGAAGAGTTGCGACAGACCAACGAGGAGCTTGAAGAACAGACCCATACTCTTGAAAAGCAACAGGATGATTTAAAGAAAAAGAATACTGAATTGGAAAAAGCCCGTGAGGTTATCGAACAAAAGGCAAGAGAGTTAGAGACAAGCAATAAATATAAATCTCAATTCCTTGCCAACATGTCGCATGAGCTCCGGACACCTTTAAACAGCCTGCTGCTCCTTTCGAAGCTCCTTATGGAAAACAAAGACGGCAATCTCACGGACAAACAGGTAGATTTTGCGAAGACGATTCATATCGCCGGTTCTGATTTATTAGACCTGATTAATGACATATTAGACCTCTCCAAAATAGAAGCAGGCAAAATGGAGCTTAATCCCGACAATTTAGAGATTGACGATTTTCTCTCTTACATTGAACGAAACTTTAGACATATGGCTCAGGAAAAGCGGGTAAGCCTGAAAATAGACAGGGCTGATGGGTTGCCTGCTTATATCCGTACAGACAGGCAAAAGTTAGAACAGATTATCAAAAACCTCCTTTCCAATGCACTTAAATTCACCTCTCAGGGCGGCATTATCATTAATATCCGGCGTCCGGGTGCGGATGTGGATCTCTCAAACAGTGGTCTGGACATTTCAAATGCTGTTGCAATTGCAGTATCTGATACGGGCATTGGTATCCCGGAAGACAAACAGAAATTAATATTTGAGGCCTTCAAACAGGTGGATGGCACAACAAGCAGGCAATACGGCGGGACCGGGTTGGGGCTTTCCATCTCAAGAGAGCTGGCCAAATTTCTTGGCGGTGAAATCCGATTGCAAAGCATCGAGGGGAAAGGCAGCACCTTTACACTCTACCTGCCGGAACGACTGGGAAAGGCTGATAAGGAAGAAGCCCGGATTGTTGTATCCCTAGGGGGCAAAGATACCGGCGTGCATAAAAATGATATGCACATCAACGACAGGTCTGTTTCAAAAGATATATCATTCGATAAGCCGTTTGAATTAGAAGACATTCGTGATGATCGAAGAAATATCTCCCCTGGTGATAAAACCATTCTTATTATTGAGGATGATCCCACGTTCGCAAAGATACTGTACAATCTTGCACTTGAAAATGGATTTAAAGGTTTAATTGCAGGAGATGGTGAGGCAGGACTCCACCTTGCTGATTATTACAGGCCGGGCGCTGTTATTCTGGATATCTGCCTCCCGAGAATGGACGGCTGGACGGTTATGGAGAGACTCAGGGACAACCCCGGAACCTGTCATATCCCGGTTCACTTCATGTCGGTATGCGACAAAAGTCCTGAGGCAATGCAAATGGGAGCCATCGGATATCTGACCAAGCCCGTGAGTATGGAAAAACTTAACAAGGCATTCAGAAAGATAAGGAAGACTATTTCCGGAACCATGAAGGATCTGCTGATTGCAGAAGATGATGATGTTGAGGCCGATCTGCCGGAAGATAAGCAGAAGATGCCCCGGATGGTGTGTGATAAGGAGGATGTGTTTAAAGACAAAAAAATTCTGTTGACAGACGATGACATGCGCAGCGCCTTTGCACTGTCGAATCTCCTTGAAGAAAGAGGGATGAAAGTTCTGATAGGGAAAAACGGACGGGAAGCCCTGGAATGCCTGGACAAAAATCCGGATATCAGCCTGGTTCTGATGGATATCATGATGTCTGAAATGGATGGGTACGAGGCAATGAGAGAGATCAGGAAACAGGAATGGTTCAGGAAACTTCCGGTTATCGCTCTTACAGCAAAGGCCATGAGGGGCGATAGAGAAAAATGTATTGATGCAGGGGCGAGTGATTATCTGGCAAAACCTGTTGATGTCGATAAATTATTGTCGTTTTTGAGGGTCTGGATGCAGAGGCAGGATTTTAAGAAAACGATTTTTTATCAGGCCATCGGGAAAGAGGTAATCCCTTTGCCGGATAACGGAGTTAATAATGAGCGAAGGTGAAAGACAGAATATTCTGATTGTTGATGACAGGCCCGAAAATCTGCTTGCCCTGGAGGCTCTTCTGGAAGGTCCTGCACAGAACATTGTCAAGGCAACATCCGGCAATGCGGCGTTAGGATTGATGCTTGAATATGATTTTGCCCTCGTTCTCCTTGATGTTCAGATGCCGGATATGAACGGCTTTGAAACTGCTGAACTGATGAGAGGAAATGAAAGGACTAAATACGTCCCCATAATCTTTGTCACCGCCATAAGCAAAGAGCAGAAATATATTTTTAAAGGGTATGAGGTGGGGGCGGTGGATTACCTGTTTAAACCACTGGATCCCGACATTTTAAAAAGCAAAGTCAACATATTTCTTGAGCTTCACAGAAAAGCTGCCGAGCTTAAAGGGGCGCATGAGGTTATCGAGTCCGAACATAAGGAGGTCGAAAAGGCATATGCTGAACTGAAGGCCACTCAGGCAAAGATACTGCAACAGGAAAAGATGGCCTCTATCGGGCAGCTTGCCGCAGGCGTGGCGCATGAGATCAATAACCCTATGGGTTTTATATCAAGCAATCTCGGGACACTCGGGAAGTATGTAAACAAACTGACGGAGTTCATTGATACACAGACCGGGGTTATAGAATCCCTGAAATCAACTGAAGCATCAGAGGGGCTGAAAGATAAGCGAAGAAAGCTGAAGCTTGACTATATACTTGAGGATATAGAGGAGCTTATAAAAGAATCCATTGACGGCGCTGAGAGGGTGAAAAAGATAGTGCAGAACCTCAAGTCCTTCTCAAGGATCGATGAAGCGGAATATAAAAATGTTGACATTAATGAGTGCATTGAAAATACATTGAATATAGTCAGGAACGAGCTTAAATACAAGGCAGAGATCAAAAAGGATTATGGTAAACTCCCACCTGCCGACTGTTATCCCCAGCAGCTCAATCAGGTCTTTATGAATCTCCTTGTCAATGCTGCACAGGCAATAGAAAAACAGGGAGAGATAGGAATCAGGACCTGGAACGGTGACGGAATAATAAACGTATCAATATCAGATACAGGCTGTGGAATCCCTGAAGATAAGATCAGCAGGATATTCGAGCCCTTCTTTACAACAAAGGATGTCGGCAAGGGGACGGGGCTTGGATTGAGCATAACCTATGACATAGTGAAGAAGCATAAGGGGGAAATTACTGTTGAGAGCGAAGCGGGGAAAGGGAGCACTTTCACTGTAAAGATACCTGTTGCGGAGGGGCAATGACCCGGCTGTCGATGAAATGACCGGCTGCAAAGGCAATTTAAGAATAGAGAAAATCAACCGGAACCGGAGCGCCGGCAAACTCACCTTCATTCTTAAGTTTTTTGCTGTTTTTACCGATTAAACAGGAGTAAAAAGCGGCTGAAAAAGGGATATAAATGGATATCAAATCAAAAAAGGGAGAAGCTCTAAACAGTATAAGCGAATCATGAGTTTACAAAATAAAATTCTAATCCTCACTACAGGACTAATTATATTATCAGGGGAAATAAGAAAGATCGCGGGTGAACCCGAAAAAAGCAGTTAAAGGATGGTTCATATGTTCAGATCATTAAAAACCAGGATATTAATATCCTATATCTGTATGGTTCTGATAATAGTGGGTTCGCTTGGAATTGCGAGTTACTTCTTAATGGTGCGCCATCTTAAAGACAAGCAGCAGGGCAAGCTGGAAAACTCTGCGCTTCATTCCAGAGTTATGATAAACGATAATTTCAAAGATATAAAAATCACGATGCAGAGGATATCCGGGAGTTATGAGGTAGAAGAGTATATCGAGAGGGACAAAGACATACCTCTGAAAATGCTTTTTGCCTCATATAGAAATTATTTTCCACTCATGAAATTCATAAATGAAAAAGGGGCGGAAGAAATAAAATTAATAAGGGGAGACATATCCGGAGATCTGAGGGATACAAGTAAAAGCCCTCTTTTCAAGGACGCATTGAGAAACCCCGGTAAAGTAATTTTTAGCCCTGCAAAGAAAGATACTGATTTAAAAGAACTTGTGGTTTATGCATCAATTGCAAAAAAAAGCTATTTTGATGATGAATTTAAAGGCGTACTCGCAGGAGCAATCCCTGTTTCTCATATTACCAGGCAGCTATCAACCATGAAAATTGGAAAAACAGGTTTTGCCATGTTGATAGATACTCAGGGCAAAATCCTTTTTCATCCGCAAAAGGATAATTTTTTCGGTAAAATTGAGGACTTGGGGGAAGAAGCTGAAGAATTAATTGCCAATGCCACATCCATGAAATCAGGCTTTACAAGGGCAACCATCCTGGGTATTGACGCTTATACTGCTTATGTTCCGCTTAAAGACATGGGATGGTCGCTAATCCTGAGCATACCGTACGAAGAGTTTATTGCTGCGCCGAATATATTGAGAAATACTGCCATAGCAACCCTGTTTATTACCCTTGTTATCGGGGTAATCATCGCCTTTCAATTATCCAGAGGCATAACAGTTCCGCTTTTAGACCTCGCTGCTTTTGCACGCAGGGTAGCTAAAGGTGACTTTTCTCATAAGATGGATATCCATACAAAGGACGAAATATATACCGTGGTCATGGCCTTTAACAAAATGATAGAAGATCTGGAAAGGACAACCGTTTCAAAAGATTATGTGGATAATATACTCCATTCCATGAATGATACTTTAATCGTTATTGACCCTGAAGGCGTAATAAAAAGGGTCAATAAAGCAGCTCTGGAATTGTTGGGATATACAGAGGAAGAACTCACCGGCCTGCCGATTGAAAAGATTTTCCCGGAAGATTCACCATTTGCAGGGGCAGAGGTTGATTACTTAATCAAAAAAGATGTTATCAATGCTGATGAAATAATTTACATGGCAAAAGACGGCAATAAGATCCCCGTGACTTTTTCGAGTTCCGTCATGCGTGATAATAACGGCGACATTCAGGGGATAGTATGTGTGGCCCAGGATATCACTGAGCGCAGATGGATAGAAGAGGCGCTCAGGACATCGGAAGAATATTTCCGTGCATTCGTGGAAAGCTCACAGGACTGCATGTGTAATATCTCGGTTGACGGAAAATTCATGAGCATGAACCCTGCCGGATGCACGCTTAATGATATTAAGAGCCAGGAAGAGATCATAGGTACAAGCTGCACCGCTAATATTACAGAAAACAGGGAAGCGATAGAAGAGGCAATCAGGCAGGCGGCAAAAGGGGAGAAGGTTTCCGTACAGTATAAGAGCATGAGTAACAAAGGCAGGGAGATATGGTGGGACTCCAAATTCACCCCTGTTGTGGATATAGACGGCAGCGTCAAGAGTATTTTACAGGTTTCAAGGGATATCACAAAACAGAAGATCATGGAGGAATCTTTACTCAATGCCCAGGAAATGCTCATCAGGGAACATAATGAATTGAGTTCACTTTTCAAGAAAGTCGAAAAAGGGAAAAAAGAATGGGAAAACACCATGGATTGTGTGGGGGACATAGTAATGCTCACTGATAAAGAAGGGAAGATAAGAAGATTCAACAAGGCGCTTTTAAAATTTGCAAACAAGTCTTTTGAAGAGATCCTGGGCAAAAACTGGGAAGAATTAATGAGTGAGAATGAACTTGAAACAGTTGCCTTCTATGCAGGAAGCATAGAGCTTTTGCACAAACCGACACAGAGAAAGTTTGAACTTAATTCATATCCATTTGAAGATGTTGATCTGGAATTTTCAGGAGCCGTAATAACAATGCATGAAACCACGGAAATAAAAAATATCACCGACAAACTTGAAAAGGCATATAAGGAACTCAAAACCACCCAGGCACAGATACTCCAGCGGGAAAAGATGGCCTCTATCGGCCAGCTTGCAGCAGGCGTTGCGCATGAGATCAATAACCCGATGGGTTTTATATCAAGCAATCTCGGAACACTCGGGAAGTATGTAAACAAACTGTCGGAATTTATCAATACCCAGACGAGTGTTATAGAGTCTCTGAAATCATCGGAAATATCAGAGGAGCTGACAGAGAAGCGGAAAAAACTGAAACTTGATTACATACTCAAAGATGTGCAAGAGCTGATAAATGAATCCCTTGAAGGCGCTGAGAGAGTGAAGAAAATAGTACAGAATCTCAAGACTTTCTCCAGGGTGGATGAAGCTGAATATAAATATGCCGACATCAATGAATGCATTGAAAGCACATTAAATATAGTCTGGAATGAGCTTAAATACAAGGCAGCAGTGGAAAAGGATTATCAGAAACTGCCTCTTACAAAGTGTTATCCCCAGCAGTTGAATCAGGTTTTTATGAACCTTCTTGTCAATGCGGCACATTCAATAGAAAAACAGGGGGAGATAAAAATAAAGACATGGAACGGCAACGGATTTATAAATGTATCTATATCAGATACAGGATGCGGAATCCCCGCAGATAAAATCAACAGGATATTCGAACCCTTTTTTACTACAAAGGAGGTCGGAAAGGGCACAGGGCTCGGGTTGAGCATAAGCTATGACATAGTCAAAAAACATAATGGAGAGATTAATATCGATAGTGAAATCGGAAAAGGCACTGTTTTCACTGTAAAAATTCCTGTCATGGAGGGAAAATGATATGGATAAAGAAGTAAAAATATTATGCGTGGATGATGAGAAAAGTGTCCTCAAGTCTTTAGAGAGGCTTTTTCTCGATAGTGATTATGAGATCATTACGGCAATATCCGGAGATGAAGGGCTTGAGACTCTCAAAAACACGGAACCGATTCAATTAGTTGTATCGGATTACAGGATGCCCGGTATGAACGGAGTCGACTTTCTGAAGGAAGTCTGCAAGTTAAGGCCGGGCACTGTGAGAATTGTGCTTTCCGGGTATGCGGATACCGCCGCTATAGTGGAAGCCATTAATGAGGGGCAGATTTACAAATTTATACCAAAACCCTGGAATGACGATGAATTGAAGGTCACAATATCCAAGGCACTTGAACAT
Organism: bacterium BMS3Abin06; assembly: GCA_002897895.1. GTDB lineage: Bacteria > Nitrospirota > Thermodesulfovibrionia > UBA6902 > UBA6902 > BMS3ABIN06. The sequence goes on along the minus strand of BDSY01000016.1, from coordinate 7,752 downwards.
TACTTTACAAATCAGAAAAACATCCAGCTCACGAAAGAACTGGAAGCCAAAAACATGGAGCTTCAGGAAATTAACAACAACCTTGAGAAACTCGTTGAGGAGAGAACTGCCGACCTGGTGATCCAGAACAAAATACTGACCGCCTCTCAGAACATACTGGATTCGCTGCCTGTAGGGGTGGTCGGCATTGACCCCGGAGGATTGATAGTGCAGAGCAATAAGAGGGGGGTAGAGTTTTTCAGCAAGGAAAAGGGGAACATAATAGGAATGGACAGAATGGATTCATTCCCTGAGGAGATAAACGACTTTATTGAAAAGCTTATCATAAGCAGGACACTCACTGCCCGTATCAGAAATAACGGCTCAAATATCGCGGTCAAAGGCGTATACATGCAATACTCCAACGGACAGGAGGGTATTATTTTAGTCCTTGATGATGAGGTTGCTGATGATGAATGATGATGTTGTAAAGAGACTCAATGTTTAAAGGAGCATATCAATGAACACGGCAACAACTGAAATTTTCATACAAATATTAATTGTTGATGATGAAGAAAATATTCTCCGTTCTCTCAAAAGATTATTAACGAATGAAGAGTTCGAGGTCTTAACTGCAATCTCAGGAGAGGAGGCACTGAAGATTTTGAGTGTTAACCCGGACATAGCCCTTATAGTATCGGATCAGAGAATGCCGGGTCTGTCAGGCGTTGAGTTCCTTGAACAGGCAAAGAGTCTGGCGCCGGATGCCACGAGGATAATACTTACAGGTTATGCCGATGTAAATGCCGCCATAGATGGAATAAACATGGGGGGGGCTTACCGGTATATTACAAAGCCATGGAATGATGAAGAACTGCTCCGGATTGTAAATGAAGCTGTATTGAAATTTGTCCTGATAAAGGATAACCAGAGACTTACAAGTATCGTGAAGAAACAGAATGAGGAGCTGAAAGAGTGGAACTCCCGGCTTGAGGCCACTGTGCAGGAACAGACACTTGAAATCCGGAAACAGAATGAGGAACTCCGGGGGCTGAATGAAAGTCTCGGAAACAATTTCAAAAACACAATTCTTGCATTTTCGGGTTTAATCGAGCTGAGAGATGAAAGGGCAGCGAGTCATTCAAGAAATGTGGCGGAATTATCAATAAAAATAGCAAAGCAGCTGGGCCTGTCCGGGGACGAAATACAAACTGTCTCTGCAGCCTCTTTACTTCATGACATAGGGAAGATCGGTATACCGGATATATTGCTCACAAAAGATCCGGATGAAATGAAGCCCGAAGAAACGGCTGTTTATTCACAGCATCCGGTCAGGGGCCAGACAGCAATAGATTCCATTGAAGCTTTAAGAGAAGTGGGGACCATCATCAGGCACCATCATGAATGTTTTAATGGTGGAGGCTTTCCTGACAAACTCACGGGTGAAAGTATCCCCATAGGTGCAAGGATTATCTCGATTGCAGACTTTATTGATAGAACAATCAGAAAACTTGGGGGGGATAAAGCGGTTGAACTCACGCTAAAAAAAGTAAAGGAAGAACTCGGCAAAAGATTCGACGGCAGACTGTATCCCCTGATTGAAACACCTGCAAGAGATCTGTATGACAGGATTCTGCAACAGACCGGGCTTATTGAAATGGAGCTGAATCCCAAAGACCTCCGCTCAGGGATGATCCTGTCAAAGGATGTAATAAGCGGCACCGGGATACTTATCCTGAGGAAAGGGATGAAACTTCATGAAAAAAATATAGATGCCCTCAGGCGTTCTTATCAGCTTGATCCGTCGGCAAGCGGTATATTTGTAATGATTGAGAAATAGAAAATGATTGAATATGATGAGTATGAAAATAAAATGATCTTGAAGCTGGTTTACTACGGCCCCGCCCTCTCCGGCAAGACCACGAATCTGCTCCGGCTCCACGATATCCTGGACAAGGAGGGAAGGGGGGACCTGGCAGTGCTTGACACAAAGGATGACAGGACAATCTTCTTTGACTTATTGCCGTTTTTTCTCATTGCGCCGAGTGGCCTCAAAATAAAACTGAAAGTATTTACGGTTCCGGGCCAGGTAAAGCATGATGCAACCAGAAAGGCAGTGCTTCAAAGGGCGGACGGCGTTGCCTTTATTGCAGATTCCCGGTTGTCTGAAGAGACGAATAATTTTGAAAGCTTTAAAAATCTTGAAGATAATCTGACCGTTGTCGGACTTGATATAGAAAGAATTCCGCTCGTCATACAATTCAACAAGCGCGACCTGAAAAATATCATTACCGAAGCCGATATAAACCGTACATGGGAACAGACGGGAATACCTGTGCTTATGTCTTCAGCCCTTATGGGATGGGGTGTTGTGGAGACCTTCGGCAAGCTTGTGGAGCTTAGCTATGATCATATTGACACGAGATATGAGTTGAAGGAAAAACACGGCCTTGATAAAGAGACGTTTGTGCGGAAATTAATTAGAGTCTGTGTATAAACTACAGTTATTTGTCATTCCCGCAAGCGAAGCGCGTCGGGAATCCTTCTTAAAGAACGATTCCGGACAAGCCGGAATGACAGAAAAACGACAACTGTTCGAGTTTATACACAGACATTAATTAAGGAAAGATGTTGAGAGGTTAAGAAAAGGATTATTCCGATGGAAGATGACTATATCATAGGCGCAGAAAAGAGCCTTAGAGAAGTATTTGAAAATATTGATCTTATGCCTCTTATCAAAAGCGCAGTCAGCGCAGGAGCATCATATGTCATGGTGGAAGATTCCGAAGGAGAAATTTTATACCGGCATGGCGGTCCTGTTGAGGAAGGCGTCTTTACTGTAAAGCAACCCATGTATCTTGAAGGAGAAATTGCAGGGCATATAGTTATAACAGGAGATTATAAAAATAAAGGCCGTATCAGGGCTATTGGAGAGTTAATATTCAATGCGGTAAAAATAATTTTAAATAATAGTTTTAAAACAATGCTTGCCGTTGAAACACACACAACAGTAGTTAACCGTTCTTATGAAGAACTCCTTGAGACAAACCGGAAATTAATGTTGTCGGAAGGCAGGTACCGGGACCTTGCAAACACCCTCGAAAAAGAGGTTCATGAGCGCACGGAGGAGTTAAAACAGGCCCATGCAAAACTCCTGCACCAGGAAAAAATAGCCTCAATAGGACAGCTTGCAGCAGGCATAGCCCATGAGATCAACAATCCCATAGGCTTCATATCAAGCAATATAAATACGCTGAAACAGTATGTATCGAAATTCAGGGATATGCTTTTCTTTTATCACAGCGCCTTTGAGAAAGAAGGACTGAGCAACGAGGATAGAGAGGCATCAAAACAAAAGTGGAAAAACCTGAAACTTGACTTTATTCTCCCGGATGTTGAAGACCTGGTCAGGGAAAGCCTTGAGGGCGCTGAAAGGGTCAAGAAAATTGTTTCCGACTTAAAAGGTTTTTCTCATATTGATGAGGCTGATAAAGCATATATAGAGATTAACAGCGAGATCGACAGGACGTTAAATGTTCTCACGCACGAGATACCTGAAGATGCTGAGATTGTAAGGGATTATCAGGACATCCCTGCCTTTTCCGGCAACCCTGCCCATATCTGCCAGGCCTTTTTCAATATTATCCTTAATGCAGTTCAGGCCAGAAAAGAAGGCCTTAAACTTGTTATAGCCGTCAGATGTTTAAGTAATCTCATCAGAATAGATTTTTCCGACAATGGTCCGGGCATCCCTGAAAACATAAGAAAGCGTATCTTTGATCCTTTCTTTACAACAAAAGAAGTCGGTACGGGAACAGGCATGGGACTGAATGTGACATATGAAATCATCAGCTCCTATGGAGGAACTGTTGAGGTGGAAAGTGAAGCCGGCAAGGGGACAACATTCAGTATTCTGCTGCCCTTGCCGCAAAAGGGAGACGATGCCGGGGTACGCTGATTTATTCAAAAGATCGACAATGAGCGAAACTGCGGTCAGGTTGCAGGATAAAACCCTTGATGATGATCTCCCGCAAAAAAGGGAAGGTTTCTCACTTTTGCTTGTTGACGACGAAGAGGGGGTCCTCAAGGCCATAAAAAGGGTTTTTCTTGAAGAAAATTATGAAATCCTCACAGCCGGTTCTGCTGATAAAGCCCTGGACATTATGGAACAAAAAACGATCCATCTGGTTATCTCGGATTACAGGATGCCGGGCAGGTCAGGCGCTGAACTGCTGAAAGATATCAAACAGCGGTGGCCCGATACTATAAGGATCATGCTTACAGGCCATGCCGATATACAATCAATCATGGGCGCTGTGAGTGAAGGCGCAGTGTATAAATTTATCACCAAACCCTGGAATGACGAAGACCTCAGGCTTACTGTAAGCCTTGCCTTTCAGCAGTATTCCCTTATCCAGGAGAACAAAGCTCTCAAGGAGATAACAAAAAAACAGGAACTCAGGATCAAAAACTATTCCACCCTTGTCGATGAAAACCGGGGCGCTATGGGGAATATACTGATCAAATCAGGGCTTATAAAAAAAGCCGGCCTTGAGAGGGCATTGAAGGAAAAGAAACAGGATGAATTTCTGAGCGAGGCGCTTGTCAGACTCGGCATAACAACAGAGTCAAAAATTATAAAGGCAATGCAGGATCATTTAAATATCGAGTATGTTGACCTTGAGGAGATAAAGCTTAACCCCAATGTTGTGAAGTTCCTTCCCGGGGACTACTGCGAGAGAAACCGCTTGATACCGATAATGCTTGACAACAGGCAGATAAGGATAGCAATGGCTGATCCATCGGATATCTTTAAATGCGACAATATTACCTTTATGACAGGTCTTAAGGTTGTGCCCGTGATTGCAGGCAGCTCAACTATACTTAATCAGTTGAAAAAGATATACGGAGACAGGGATGCCGATATAGCTGTAGATTTTGATGACATATCTGAAATTGAGCCTCTCGATGAGATCGATATCATCATTAATGATGAAGATCCGGATATTAATTTACAGGAGCTGATCGGTACCTCGGAAATACCCCCGATAATAAGAATAGTAAATGCCGTCATATCCGAGGCAATACGATACAAGGCAAGTGATATCCATATAGAGCCCAAGACCAAGTACACTATTATCAGGTACCGGATTGACGGTATGCTCCATGCAAAGATAAAAATACCCCCTGATTTTCATCTTGCCACCATATCAAGAATCAAGATACTTGCCAAAATGGATATTGCCGAGAGGCGGAAGCCCCAGGACGGGAGGATTACGGTAAAGTCCGGCACAAGGATCGTTGATATCAGGGTATCCACCATGCCCACAATAAATGGCGAAAAGGTTGTTATGAGGATACTGGACAAAAGCGCGGCAATCAAAAACCTGGACGAGCTTGGCGTATTGCCTGATGATTTGAAAAGGATTTATACGGTGCTTAAAAAACCGCAGGGGATTATTATCTCCACCGGCCCCACGGGAAGCGGCAAAACAACAATGCTCTATTCGATACTGAGCGCAATGCTTAAGAGCACAAAAAATTTTGAGACCATTGAAGACCCTGTGGAATATTTTCTTGAAGGCGCCAGTCAGGTTTTCGTTAAGGAAAAAATCGGCTTGTCCTTTGCATCCGTCCTGCGCTCCACCCTGCGGCAGGACCCTGACGTTATCCTTGTGGGAGAGATAAGAGACTATGAAACAGCAGATGTAGCTTTTAAAGCTGCGCTGACCGGACACATGGTATTGACAACCTTACATACAAATAATTCAATTGCATCCATAACACGATTGATTGATATGGGGATAAAGCCATACCTGATTGCTTCCGCGCTTGAGGGCATCCTGGCACAGAGGCTTGTGAGAAGAGTTTGTAAATATTGCAAAGTTGAAGAAACTCCTGATAAGGGACTTCTGCAATTACTTAAAGCTCCGGAGGATTCCATTGGAGAGAAAACCTTCAGCGGTAAAGGATGTGAAAGATGTAATGATACGGGGTATCTGGGAAGGACAGGCATTTTTGAAATTTTTATTATGAATGACGACTTCAGACATATTATCAGCAGCAATTATAAAGAGTCGGAACTTATGCACATGGCCCGCATAAGCGGAATGAGGACGCTTGTTGAAGACGGTATCGAAAAAGTAAAAAACGGCGAAACAACTCTCGAAGAACTCATCAGGGTAATAGGGCCGCAAACAAAGCATGAGCGTCAATGTAACAATTGCAAGAGGACAATAGATGCAAAGTTTATATTTTGTCCTTATTGCGGAACCTTCAAACAAAACTTCTGCAGGAAGTGCATGATTCCGCTTGAAGAAGACTGGAATATCTGTCCGCTTTGCGGCTCGGCAAAATTTATAGATATTGATACGAAAAAAAAAGGAGAATAAAAGATGGATAATTCAATACTTTTAGTTGACGATGAACCCGGTGTAATATCAGCGCTTAAGAGATCACTGATTGAGGAGTCTTATAATATTTATGCTGCAAACAGCGGTATAGAGGGACTCGGCATTCTCAGCGATAATAAAATCAAGCTGGTGATCTCGGATGAAAAAATGCCGGGAATGGCAGGGAGTGAATTCCTGGCTGCCGTGAAAAAAATGTTTCCTGAAACCCTCAGGATGATGCTTACCGGACACGCAAGTATTCAGGCGGCAATTGACGCAGTTAATAACGGGGAGATATACAGATTTTTTACCAAGCCGTGGGATGACATTGAATTAAAACTCGCTATCCGTTCAGCTATCGAAAAGTACGATCTTGAGGCAGAAAACAGAAGACTCCTCAAGACAGTAAAACGCCAGGCAACTGAACTCCGGCAACTTGAGAAACTGCATCCTGGAATTACCAATCTGGAAAAAGACCGGCAGGGCAGTGTGGTTATTCCTGAAATATCCGGCGTTAATGTTAATAAAAATCTTTCTGAAATAGTCTCGGAAATAATCTCACAGTCCGAGGCTGAAGAGAAGTCGGGATAGTGCAGGGCTCTGCCCCCGCTGGTTTGAGGCATCTGATTGACATTTAACCTTTTTTTAAGGTATTTTTAATACGCTCATTTTAGAACAGGGCCTATAGCTCAGCTGGTTAGAGCGCACGCCTGATAAGCGTGAGGTCAGTGGTTCAAATCCACTTAGGCCCACCATGAAAATCCGGTTGCACCGGATTTTGAGCCATCAGCAATTAGCTTATAGCAGTCAGTTTTGAATTTTTCTTTTTTTCATTTTATAATAGCTGACCGTTGATAGCTGAAAAAATTCGGGGGTGTAGCTCAGATGGGAGAGCGCCTGCTTTGCAAGCAGGAGGTCATCGGTTCGATCCCGTTCACCTCCACCATTTTTATTTATAGCGGTGACCGCCTCGTTCCGATAAGTCGGAACTCGGACGGAACTATGCAGTTTATATAAATAATCCCAAGGTTTTTTAAAGTCAACAGACAGCGTGCCCGCCGCAAGGCGGCGGTTCGAGCCGATTTTCTGAAGGAATTCTTTCATTCCTCTATAGTCTTCCTGCAAAGCGAGATTCTCCGCTGAGTTAGCTTCTAAAATCCAGTTCCTTGTGAGTTCGAGCCAATGATTGCCTTTTCGCTCAAAATCAGATAGTTTCTCCTCAATGTCCTTTTTCTGCCCCATCAGAGAGTTTTTCTTTTCCTGAAATTCCTTGAGATTCAGGGTTTGATCAAGATAGGCGTCTGTAAGACGGTCTATCCTGGTTTTAACCCTGCTCAATTCCGCTTTCAGCTTTTGAGCGATAAGGTCTGATGAGTGGCGG
>BDSY01000015.1 GCA_002897895.1 bacterium BMS3Abin06 | reverse complement strand
TGTCCAGTACAAGTCACAGTCACTGATTGAACACGTAAGGGAAAACTGGGGGTTGTCCGCTGTTATCAGCAACCATTTTGTCACTGTTGTGCCGCCCCAGATGATGTACGGCCCTGACTGGTTCCAGGGTACGGCCAATGCCGTTTTCCAGAACCTCAATCTTATCCGCCAGCACAGGCCCAAACTGGTAATAGTTTTTGGAGCCGACCATATCTACCGGATGGATATAAGGCAGATGATCGATTTTCATCTTGAACACAACGCCGGGGTGACAGTGGCTGCAATGCCGGTTCCGATTGAACAGGCAAGCGCATTCGGCATTATTGATACTGAAGCCGATGGAAAAATAAAGGCGTTTATGGAAAAACCTGAGAGTCCGCCGCCTATGCCGGATGATCCGTCAAGGGCCTACTGCTCAATGGGAAATTACATTTTCAATACGGATGTCCTCATCAGGGGACTTGTACAGGCCGAGCAGAATAAAGAATATGATTTCGGCAAGCATGTGATACCTAACCTGCTTAAAGGAGGGGAGAAGCTGTTTGCATATAATTTTACTGCCAACAGAATATCAGGGGTCAGGCAATATGAAGAGCAGGGCTACTGGAGGGATGTAGGTAATATAAAGGCCTTCTGGGAGGCACATCAGGATATGCTGGGTGATGAACCGGTCTTTGAAATAAATAATGACCTCTGGCCTATCCGCCCGTCACGCAATGAGATGCCTGCTACAAAGATAATCGGCGGGGAGATTACAAATAGTATAATTGCCGAAGGCGCTCTTATAAATAAATCGAAGATTATAAATTCAGTTATCCGCAAAGGGGTTGTCATTGAGGACGGAGTTGAAATCAGGGATTCGATTATTATGGATAACGTTGTGCTGAAGAAGGGCTGTGCTCTGAATAAGGTAATTGTTGATTCCCACAATATAATAGAAGAAAATGTTCATATAGGATATGACAGCAAGACTCCGTACTGGCGCGCCAAAGTTGACCCTTCCGGAATATTGGTGATCGCAAGTGAGAAGAAGACGGCGAGGCTTTAACCGGGAACTTCATTATGAAAAAAAACAGGCCGTGCTCAGGCCATTATGTGCCGCTTAAACCCAGACCTCTCACCCAGGGCATGACTGTTGATCAAATAATTGAAAGCTCAATGTTTTCATTTAACGCCGGATCATTTAGAAAAGCTTGTGAATTATTTGCGAATCATGTAGTTCAGGAAAAAGTCAGGATAGGAGTTTCACTTGCCGGCGCCCTGGTTCCTGCCGGAATTGGTCGCAGTTGTTTGATCCCACTGATAAAAGCAGGCATGGTTGACTGGATAGTTTCCACCGGCGCTAATTTATATCACGACCTCCACTTAATGCTGGGATATGAGTTCCATGAAGGGTCTGCAAAAGCTGATGATGAAAAATTGCGCGAGAACAGTATCATCCGGATATATGATATTTTCCTGGACTATGATGCATTACTTGATACGGACACTTTCGTCCGGGAAACACTCAGGCGTGAAAGACTGAATACTGCCATATCTTCAAGCGCGGACATACACGCTATTTTAGGAAGAGAAATTATCAGGATAAAACCCGAACTGAAAGATGAGAGTCTTTTGGCTGTTGCATATGAAGCCGGGGTGCCTGTTCACACTTCATCGCCGGCAGATTCAAGTATCGGCATGAATATTGCCGCACTGATGCTCGAGGATGCTCCTCTTCCGATGGATACGCATCAAGATATAAATGAAGTGACCAGTTACGTTTATGATATTAAAAAGCGGGGGGGCAAAAGCGCTGTATTACTCCTTGGCGGAGGTAGTCCAAAAAATTTTGTACTTCAGACAGAGCCTCATATCCAGGAGGTTCTCGGATTGCCGGAATCCGGCCATGACTTTTTCATTCAATTTACAGATGCCCGGCCTGATACAGGAGGACTGAGCGGCGCAACTCCGTCAGAAGCTGTTTCGTGGGGGAAGGTGAACCCCGCATCGCTTTCCAAATCTATTGTTTCTTATGGAGATTGCAGCCTGATGTTACCGTTTTTTATAAGCTACGTGCTAAATAAAGCTAAGCCTCGTTCCAGTTCCGGATTATATGAAAAACGGGATAAGCTTGTTAATCAATTAAAGAATGATTATAGGGAGATAGGGAATTATAAGAAACGATAAAACAAGGCCATCCCTGGAATGCGTATCAATGTTTCCTGATTGATTTCCTATCTGAAAATCTCTTATCTGTCTATGCAAGAAGCACCGATATTATCCCGACTATAAAAATGCCGTCAAATACTCCTGCTCCCCCGATGCTGAGGAAAGACCCACCCAGTCTTTTTATCTGATTGAGCCGCAGCAGGTCAGCGCCGATTAATGTGCCCGCTACACCGGAGATATATGCTACGGCAGGTGCGTTGCCTTCTGCTGCAAAGATAAGCGCAGCGATTGCAGCAATAATGGCAGGAATAAAAGCAGGGATGACTATCCCCACTCCTTTAACCGGTTTGCTGAGATAATATGAAAAGGTGGTTGTAACTATAGTCGCTAAAATTGCGGCCCCTAAATTTACCCTCGGCAAAAGATAAAGACACAATAAACCCGGCAGTATCGCCCCTCCCAGATTAAGGGAAATAATCTGTTCCCGTTGAAATGCCGGTATTCTCAATCCAAAAAATCTGTTAAAGAAGACCGTGACTTCATCAGGCTTTTCATAGTAATCGAGCTGCTTTCTGAAGACAGGGATATTTATTAAACTCCCCATAAGTGAAAACCAGAAAAAAGCCAGACCCGCTAACGGACTTAATCCAAGCTTTGCAAATGCTACGGCAGGCATCATGAAAAAAAGGAACGGGGTCAGTAATAAAAAAAGCAGAAAAATTGCAAGGGATATCGGAAGAAAATACATAATTATTTACCTTCACTGTATTATAGCAGATATCCGGAATGATAAAACGGTTTAACAACGAGGCTTGTGCAAAAGTCTTGTTTTGTCATTCCCGAGGTAGTAATCGGGAATCCAGTTTCTTTAAAAAACAAAAACTTCTGGATACCCGTTTTCACGGGTATGACGGCAAAAGTTATTTTGCATTTTGCAGGGACTTTTGCAAGAGCCTCAGCTAAAATCACGATAATTTTTTAATTCCTTAACAATGTCTGCTATAATCTATTGATTCCCATCCGGGAATTTTTCAATTTCAACAAGGAGGAATTTGATGAGATTATTTAAAATGGGGGTTGTGCTTGTTTTAATGTTACTGTTTGCTGTTTCTGCTTATGCAGGGCCGAGACATAAAAAATTTACAAAAGAGGAGATTAAAAAAATGGCGGATACTAAGGCAGTGATCGAGACAAAGTTCGGAAATATAGAACTCAGGTTTTTCCCGGACGTTGCTCCGAATCATGTTAATAATTTTATTGAACTTGCCAAAAAAGGTTTCTATGACGGGACGACTTTTCATCGCGTTATACCGGGTTTCATGATTCAGGGAGGTGATCCGAATTCAAAAGACGCGGACAGGTCGAAACATGGAACAGGGAGTCCGGGCTATACACTCAAAGCCGAATTTAACGATAAGTCCCATAAAAGAGGGATCGTTTCCATGGCGAGGTCAGGCCACCCTGACAGCGCAGGTTCCCAGTTTTTTATTTGCGTGGCTGATGCAACATTTCTTGACGGACAATATACTGTATTCGCAGAGGTTGTCTCAGGGATGGAAATAGCCGACAAAATAGTCAACCGCCCCAGGGACAAAAGAGATAACCCTGATGAGAGAGTTGAGATGAAGATCAGGATCGTGGAAAAGTAAAAAATGAGTTGCGTTCACCGGAACCGGGAAACCATAAGCTTTAATTCTTCGGTGGGTGCTTCGGCGGATGTTTCAGGCTTCCTCCCGGTTACAGAGGCTTGCTCAACCACATCCTGCTCCCGCTCCCTAAATGATTTACTTGGTCCTTTGGTTTAACCGGTCCGGAGAACCGCAACTCATTTTAACTACTGTAACGTACTGAGATTCAACTGTCAAGATTTATAAAATATCTTAATAGGTACTATAAATATTTTTTACACTTGAATCCCTGAAATTGTAATATCTGATAACATCTTTAACCTGAGCAGGATTAAACACAGGGGACGGCATAAGTTAGAAACCCCTTTAGAATACGATGAAATTTATAAAATGCCGTGCTGCTAACCGGCAATGGCCAATGGTTTTTCCGGGCATATCTAATTTTTCTGCAGCAGGATTTTCCGCCAGATAAAACAGAGCAAAATGACCAGGAGCAAAAACGGTAAAATCCGGAAGAAAAGCCATGTATCTTTATTGCTTTGCAATCCATGAATAATTAACGGGATAACAAACACAATTGAGAGGACAAACCAGATAACCGTAACTATAAAGTGCAGAAGAAGACCTCCGCCTTTTTTAAGTGGCTGACCGGTCTTGCAACTACCTGTGCGGCAACCGGTTTTTATTTTTGAGAGCGTCTCACAGCGGGCATATTCACGGGATTTCCCAACTGCCCGCAGGGAAGTTGTTACCGCGGTTAAGGCGCTTATTGCAGAAGCGATCAATGCTATATTTTCTAACATACGGGGCTCACTAATTCAGTACTCTTAAAAAAGTGTATCAAAATGTGTTATATAATTTAAAGCTTCAGGTTATCTGAAAGAGATATATTTGAGTTTGATTGCTGTTACATGTTTTAAATTAAGGGCTTGAACCGGGATTAAATTTTTTGCTAAAGATTATAATCCACAAAATCGATATATACTCGACAGTACCGAGTTCTGTCATTCCGGCTTGTCCGGAATCTATAACCCTTTGATTTTCCCGGATTCCCGACAAGCGGGAATGACAACTGCGTGGTCATGACGTTTTCTTTAGAATCAACATGTTAAAAGAGAACTCGGTACTCTTAAGGATATATATAACATGCTCAATTATCTTAATGCGTTTATTCCCTGAATAAAGAACCTGAGATGAAATAATGAATACTGAATTTGCGAATCCTTTTCTGGAGTCAACACTGAATATTCTCTCAACCATGGCAATGCTGGAAGCCAAACCCGGCAAATCCGAAATCAAGAGCGATGATTGGAGGTCCTTTGCTTTTATGATTGATTCAAATAGGAAGATGTACAAGTTTTTGACAAAAAAAACTATAATTTTTTATATGCAATTGGTTCTCTGGATTGCAATAAAATAATCCGGGAAGCTTCAGAATATATTTTTCAATACTATCTTTAAGTCTTTCATGGCGGGCGATTCAAGGATTTCATCTTTACCATAAGTCTTATGAAGTGTATAGGTACTATCCTTGAGAATATAAAGCTCTATTGATTCTTCCACTGGGAGCACTATCCAGTATTCCTTTACACCAAATCTTGCATAGAGTCTCTTTTTTTGCACAAAATCTCTGTAAGCCGTACTTTCCGAGATTATCTCTATCACAAGGTCCGGTGCACCCTGTATGTTCTTCTCTCCTATAATATTCAACCTCTCTTTTGAGATAAACAGGATGTCAGGCTGTACAATATTCTCATCATCAAGATATACATCACAAGGAGCATCAAAGACCTCTCCAAGGTCATTTGCTTTAACGAGTTTCAATATCTCAAATTCAAGTTCTCTTGAAATCTTCTGATGTTTGGGTATTGGCGCTGGTGTCATAAGCAAATCGCCTCCTATGAGTTCGTATCTCTCATCTTCAGGGGTTTTGAGATAATCTTCATAGGTATGTTTTTTCTTTTCTATAACAGTCGGCGTCATAAAGAAATCTCCTCTCAACTCTTATTTTTATTCTATTGAAAAGATAGTACAACGTCAAATATCCTGAGAAAAAATTATCGAACTTCCATAATTTTACGATTTTATGCTCAATCAACAATTGATGTTCCCGCAAAAAGTCCATCACTGTCATTGCGAGGAGCAAAGCGAGAAGCCATCTGTTTTAAAATCAGATGGTTAGATCCGACCACGAATGCAAATGGAACAGAATCGGGGAATTATACAGAGGTGGAAGATGTGGGGGAATGTTACAACACTTTCAATTGATAATCTGCCTAATATACAATCCGGCATATGGTATTTTGCTATAACAGCGTATGATACATCAGATAATGAGAGTGATTATTCCAATGAGGTCAGTACGGTGATACCGTAATCATAAATTGAATTAGTCCTGTGCCCTTTCAAACTCAAGCACATTCCTGGTTCCCTGCATCGTCGCGGATTCGCAGTCCTCTTTGCTCCCGCTTGTGCCGGCCGCAGCATGAACAATGAAATCAATATCTTCAAAAGCCTGTTCAAATGACACCTTGTCAGCAACATCTCCATAATAAATTTCCACACCCAATTCTTTTAATCGATTTATATTGGATAATTTCCTCGCCAGTACGCGAACAGAATATCCCTCTTCGACCAGAAGCGCAACAACCCTCTTACCCAGAAAGCCGGTTCCACCAGTCACTAAGACCTTCTCCTCATGTTTCAGGGGATAAGGAATTTCATCAGGAATTATTGGGCTGAATTTTGTCAGGGGCATTTCATTTTTGGTAACTGTTCACAGGGAACAGTTTACAGGGTGCAGTGGGCAGTTGTCAGGTATTTTTCCTGCACCCTGTAAACGGTTACCACTTTTGTTCTTATTTAAAGGCTTTGAATAACATTTGCGCATTTTAATGCAAGCGCTGATATCGTTAAGCCTGTATTTGCATGCCCAGAATAACCTAATACTGAACCATCAACCACAAATAAATTATCAACACCAAAGACTTTTAAGTTTGAATCCACCACTCCTTTTGTTGGATCAGATGACATTCTGCATCCACCGGAATGATGCCCCGATGTTTCCAGACGTTTACTTATTTTTGGAAAAATTATATAGTCCTCAAAGATATCTGCATGTCTTTGAAAGAATGTTTCAAGAAACTTCTCTATAGAGAGGCTATCATCTTTTGATATTTTCCATTTAATGGAAAATCTATTATTCTGGTTGAAAGTTATGCAATTTTGATCATTCGGGAACTGCTCCAGGAATGTCAATCCGGAGACATAATTTGAAAAAATAAGGTAAAGATTTCATATGATGAGCGCTTAGCTTCATTCTTTGACCTCCTGTCTGATATTGTTTGTTTAATATTGGACGAGATAATAATGCGCAGGCATTATGTTGCAGAGTCTGGAGAAATACCATTTTCGGGGATGTTCGTCCCACATTCCGCACTCATGAACAGGCAGAATTTGGAATTTAGAATTTTCAAAAATTATTAATAAACAGAGGGTTATGTTATTTATACAATTCGTTTCTTTCCTCTAAAAGCTCCTTGAGTATGGCAC
>BDSY01000014.1 GCA_002897895.1 bacterium BMS3Abin06 | reverse complement strand
GATACCGGTTGATCTGGATCAGGAGTTCAAGGAAAGCGGAACTGGATAAGGCAGCACGGGAGTATTCCATAGAAAAGGCCTTTATCGATCTTCGGGATTTATCTGCCAAACTCAATCGCGGCAAGTTCAAGAGAAAAAACATGATCCGTAAGGCTGTCAATTCTCTCCTGCAATCTCATAATGTCAAAGAATTGTTGTTTTGCACATTAAACTGTCTCAAAAAGGGGGGTTTTATTCAAATTAAAGTAACCTGATAAATTCATTTTCCTTCGGAACCCTTTCACCCTAAATTGAAGGGTTTTGAAGGAAAATGAATGGATTAATCCAAAGATATTCGGGTTATTATAATTTGACTATTTCAGTCAAAATAATTCGCAATACAACAAGAATTTATCGAGGTCAAAATTGCTTTCCGCACTGAACAACAGACTTGCTTTCTGCGTAAAGGCCGTCCCAAAGCTAATGATCCCGTTAAAATAATCCGCAAACGCTTTTATTCCCTGAAGATACAAAAACAACAGAAAAACCTCCGGAATGCAGCCAAAACAGACAGGGTCTTCCCAAATAAAAGATAACAATTCCAAGGGAAGCGAACCAGCGTTATCATCTTGAATTTAATCAGTTTTTTGTATTCAAATTGGTTTCTTGCATGTTACTATTATTCAGGTTCGCTCCCCTGAGCTATGTTAGAATTCAAGAATATATTATTGCATAATTATATAATTAAGGTATAATAAATATACCATGGGATTTGAATATAATATTAACAAAAGCAAAAGAAATAAAGAACAACATAAGATAGATTTTATTGAAGCCCAGAAATTATGGGAAGACCCTGACTTGATTGAAATTCCTATCAAAACGTCCGACGAACCAAGATATTTGGTAGTTGGTCAGATTTCAGGGAAACACTGGTCAGGGATTATTACATACAGGGGAGAAAACATAAGAATCATTTCTGTGCGCCGATCCAGAAAAGAGGAGGTCAGGATATATGAGAGCTAAAGATATCGAGAAGAAATTTGATAAAGGCGAAGATATCTCCAAATACCTTGATATATCTAAGGCAAGAAGACCAGAGCAGGAACAAAAACGGGTGAATGTTGATTTTCCGCTCTGGATGATACAGCAATTGGATAAAGAGGCAAAAAAATTAGGCGTTCCTCGACAGTCAATCATTAAGGTGTGGGTAGCTGAACGCCTCGAAAAAGCATCATAAAGAGATTCTAAAAAAGGCTGGGGGTCAGGTCTTGCTTCTTGCATATTCGTCTAAGGAATGGCAGATCCAGGTTTTTATCCAATAAGCCATTGGCAGTGGCAGCCTGAATTATCGTTTTTCAAACCTAAACTGGATAGGATTCTGTTAAAATGACAGGGGGGTTATTGTCCTTTGAATGCGGCTTTCATAGTCACATCAGGCGGAATTTCTCTGTTTTTCTTGCGGGAAACACTGTCAGATCCCAGTATTTAAAATAGAGGCTCTTGCAAAAGTCCCTGCAAAACGACCTGTGCCGTCATACCCGTGAAAACGGGTATCCAGAAGTCTTTGTTTTTTAAAGAAACTGGATTCCCGATTACTACCTCGGGAATGACAAAACAAGACTTTTGCAAGAGCCTCAATAAATAATCAGAACGAGGAAACGTTTTTAATGTCAGAAAAAATTCCTCGCCACGCTCGAAATCACATTATTCGTTTATTATTCCGGGAAGCAAATCGAACTTATCCCAAAATCGAATATCATACTAAAACGTATACCCTATCTTCATCATGGCCAGTGTCTGACTGCTCTCGATTTCCTGTTCTATTGTTCCCAGACTTACGCCCCCGATTGCCTGATCCTGAGTGCCTTCCGCCTCAATCTTTGTATATCCGGCCGAAAGTGCTGCAAACAGGAAAGACGTAAAGTCATAACGCGCTTCCATGGAGAGCATTACTGCATTACCCTTTAATTTCCCCTCCGAGATTTTGCTTCTCAGGATATGGTCATCTCTGTCCCTCACAAATACATATGGAGTATAAGCAAGAGCCGGTTCAATGCTGAATTTTTTATTCATTTTAAAGTTTGTGCCTATCCCTATATACGGGATATGGTATGTAATCTCGTAAGTCAGCACCTTTCCATTTACAATGACATGGCCTGCATCTGTTCCAAAATAACTCTCATATGATGGATACCATTGATCAAGATCATAAATTTCATAGTCAAATTTTTCATAAATATATCCGTAATTCATAAACAGCGACCACTCTAATTTCTCTCTTGTCATTTTGAAAAAATCAAACTGGAAATTAATGTCAATGATCAATGCATCGAGCTTCGCATCACTCTCTGAAAATATATCCAGTGAGTCCCTGCTGTAATACGAGGAGCCATAATATTCGTACCAATATCCCCAGTCCGAGTCCTCCATCTTGCCGGCATCATCGGAAATATTTTTCTTCACGTTTATCCGCACATTCCAACTCTCCAGTTCCACGGAAGAACCGATTTCAACCATGTTAACATCAAGTGGAAATTTCAGCTCGCTTATAGGAAAACGGTATTCATATGTAGAACCGCCTGGAGACGTTGACGTACCGCCTATGCGATAGGTTGTATCCCCTCTCAATATTCCATTGCCCAGCGTAAAATTATATTTTGCTTTTTCAGCATGTGATGAGGAAATTGCCACTGACATGGAAAACAACACACATAATAAAACACAGACAAGTTTCTTCATTTCAGATTCCCCTTTCTTCTGCCTTCACCCCAACTACCACAATCCCTGCCTTATCAGCTTCTTTTATGAATTTGTCCATATCAACAATAATGCACTTTGATGCTTCCAGCGCTAATACTCCGGCTCCCGCCTTTTTCATGGAATGAAGAGTATCTGTCCCCACAGCCGGCACGTCAAAACGCATGTCCTGCTGCGGCTTGCTGACTTTAATGACAACAGCGTCTTTTTGCGCAAGAGCGCCGCCTCTTTTTATAGTTTCATCAGTCCCCTCTATGGCTTCAACTGCCATGACGGCCATATCCTTTACAACAACAGTCTGTCCTATATCAAGCCGGCCGATTTTTTTAGCTATACCCCAACCGAACTCTATATCCTTCAGCTCATCTTTTGACGGTTTCCTGCGTGTCAACACACCCTCGGGAGCGAGCAGGTTTTTTGTAAATGTGGTTGTTTTATGGATTCTGATACCTTTTTTCTCAAGTTCTTTTACGACCGCCTTCATTATTGCATCATCCGAACGGTCTTTTAATGAAAAGAGCAGTTTCATGGCCCTGAGATCCGGAATGATATCTTTCTTGTTTTCATAAAGGAGTCTCTTGGGAACCTTGCCGACCATTACTGCTTCTGTTATGGATAACTTCTTTAACAGTGAGAGCAGACTTCCGAAGCTTCCGATTCTGATTTTATGGAAATCATCTGCAACAGGTTTCAGGGACTCGTCGGCCGGCGGCTGCAAGGCAATAGCAACCACATGGTATCCCATTTTTTTTGCCTCGGCAGCAACGGCAACCGGCAGGTTGCCCATCCCGGCAATAAGCCCCAGCGTCCCGGTAGGTCCGGATTTACGGGATGCCTTTACCTGCATATTCCTCTTTTGTTTTTTTCGATGAATCCTATGAGAGTTTTGATCTCTCCGGAGAGTTTCTTCTCTTTCTTTAATATGTCTATTGCTTCCTTAAGGGTCAGTTTGCTCCGGAATAATATCTTATAGGCATGCTTGAGTTCTTTAATCTGGGAGTCTGTAAAATTCTGGCGTTTAAGACCTGTTGTGTTTAATCCATAGAGCTTGGCCCTGTCCCCTGCTGCTGTTGTATAGGGAGGTATATCCTGGGGAATGGCGCTGAAACCTCCAATCATGGAGTATGCCCCTATTCTTGTAAATTGATGCACTGCAACGAGTCCCCCGATAAAGGCAAAATCTTCCACAGTCACATGTCCGGCAAGCGTAGTGGCATTTGCCATTATCACATTGTTTGCAATACGGCAGTCGTGGGCAATATGAACGTAAGCCATTAAAAAGTTGTTGTCTCCTATTTTTGTAACTCCATCTCCGCCGACAGAGGCGCGGTGAACCGTAATATATTCCCTTATGATATTGTTATTGCCGATCAGCACTTTTGTTTTTTCATCTTTATATCTGATGTCCTGGGGTGGAAGCCCTATGGACGTAAACGGGTATACAATACAATCGTTACCCATTTCCGTGTCTTCAATAAAAACATTTGCTATGAGTCTGGTATTTTTGCCGAGCTTCACTCCCTTGCCGACAATACAAAAAGGACCTATTTCAACCCCTTTTGCAAATTTAGCCTTTGAATCTATAACCGCTGTAGGGTGAATTTTCTGTTTAGCCATTTTCCAGTTCCTTTTTTGATACCATTGCGGTAAAGTCAGCCTCTGCTACGACTTTATCATCGACAATGGCCTGTCCGGAGAATTTCCATACGTTATTTCTTTGTTGAAGGACATTGACCTCAAAGCGAAGCTGATCCCCGGGGACAACCGGTTTTCTGAATTTCGCTTTTTCTATACTCATAAAATATATGGAGCTGCCCTGAGCCCCGGAATGGAAAGCCAGTATCCCCGACACCTGTGCCATTGCCTCAACGATCAAAACCCCGGGCATGATGGGATTATCAGGGAAATGCCCCTGGAAAAAATATTCATTGGCTGTCACATTCTTGAGCCCGACTGCCTTTACTTTCGGCTCGATCTCAATGATCCTGTCAACCAGGAGAAAGGGGTACCGGTGCGGCAGGATGTTTTGTATTTCGCGGATATTCATCATCTAAACTGTTCCTCCTTGCATAATCACCATTATACTGATTGCCCGGATTATATATCCTGGTCATTACTGGATATCTTTTTGAACTTTCTTTCAAGCTCCTGCAAGCGCTTCACATATTCAGGCAGTTTTGCATAAATAGTTTGAGAGCGCAGCCATGTGCTGTGCGGAATAGCCGGGCTTCCGGAATATATCTGTCCGTCAGGGATGTCGTTTCCAATACCCGCCTGGGCGCCCGCCATAGCGCGGCTGCCGATTTTAACATGATCTCTGACGCCGACCTGTCCGGCGAGAACAACCCGGTCACCGATTTCCACACTCCCGCTGATACCGGCCTGACCTAATATTAAACAGTTTTTGCCGATTTTTACATTATGGGCAATTTGTACAAGGTTATCGATTTTTGTTCCGCATCCTATAATAGTATTTTCTACTGTAGCCCTGTCAATACAAACATTGGCGCCGATCTCCACGCTATCTTCAATTATTACTCCTCCTACCTGCGGTATTTTGTAATGTATCCCTTTTTCCTGAACATATCCGTAACCGTCCGAGCCGATGACCGTGCCGGAATGCACTATCACTTTTTTGCCGATCTTAACGTTTTCCCTTATTGTCACATTAGGGTAAATAATCGAGTCATCACCTATTGAGACTCCTTCACCTATAAATACTCCGGGCGACACAGTAACCCTCGCTCCTAATATAACATTGTTATTGATATAAGCAAGCGCATGTACGGAAACGTCATCTCCCATATGTACATCATTACCGATAAAGGCTTTATCGCTGATGCCGGAAGGATTATATGGTTTTACATAAAAAATTTCCAATGCCCTGGCAAAAACGTATTGTGGATTATCAACAATAAGCATGCTGGCTGCCAGTTCTTTTATTTCTTCTTTTACTATTACAGCTGAAGCGTTCAGTCCGGAAATCCCGTTTAAGGTTTTTTTATCCGTAAAGAATGTAATGTCCCCCTCCTGTGCTTCCTTTATGCCGGATACCCCTGTTATTTCCAGATCGGGATTGCCGGATATCCTGCCGCCTGTGAGATCAGCTAATTCTTTTAGTTTCATTTTTTATATATATTCGCATATCTTAAAAGTTTCAGCGTAATTAGTGTCTGTGTATAAGCTCTAACAGTTGTCGTTTTTCCGTCATTCCGGCTTGTCCGGAATCGTTTCTCCAGGAAGGATTCCCGACGCGCTTCGCTTGCGGGAATGACATGCTTTTGAGCATTTGCGTTATTTATACACAGACTATAATCAATCGGTTTTTTCAGCAGGTTTCCCGGCTTCATTAAACATCTTGAGAACTCTCTCCGTTAAGTCCGATTCATCAGGCATATAAATTACCCCCGCTTTATCCAGAACAGCTATATAACCCTCTTTCTGAGCAAGCCCGGCCAGGAGCTTTTTAACATCCAGGACTATCTTCTGAATTAATTCCGCCTCATTTTTCTGCAAGTCTTTTTCACTATCTCTTCTCATTTTCTGATATTCTTCCATCAGATTCTCGTGTTCCGCCTTTTTTTTCTCTATGGTTTCGGGGGTAAGGATAGCTGCCTGTTTTGTCAGCTCTTCTTCGAGTTTTTTAATTTCCCTGATCTTTTCCCTGATAATGGCATTTTTGGCCTTTTCTATGCTGTCCAATGTCTTTATTGCTTCTTTACCCTGATCCGATTCCATCACAATCTTTCTCAGGTCTACATATCCGATTTTTACTTCTGCTGCCTGTACGCTGCATGCAAGTAATGAAATAATTATGAAAAAAATGATTTTTTTCATTAAGCCTCCTTGTGATGATTACACAGGTTATTATTTATCCGTGCAGTCTCTGAATTTTTTTCTGTATTAAAAGAGTCCCCCCAGTGAAAATTCAAACTTATCGCCGCTTTCACCTTCCTTTGGATCGATATTGAAGCCCCATTCCAGCCTTATCGGGCCAAACGGAGACAACCATCTCAATCCGGCTCCAGCTGTTTCCCTCATATTGTCAAAGGATAAATGATGGTCTTTATCAAAGGCGCCGCCATAGTCAAAAAACAAAACACCTTTAAGTTTAATATCGTCTACAATTGGAAAGATATATTCGATATTAAATATCAGCTCCTCGGTTCCACCTGTCTTTTCTCCTTCTTCATTTATGGGGCCTCCCTCTCCAAAATTGAGCCCCCTTATGGTATTGATACCGCCGACATAAAATCTTTCATAAAGGGGCAGTTCTTTGCCATTGTACCCTGCGGCATAACCATACCTTCCGCGGAGACTGAATGTTGTTTCCCATATTACAGGGAAGTACCATCTGGAATCAACTACCCCCTTCACAAAATAATTATCTCCGCCGAGCCCGGCAAGTGTCGTATAAAGCGCATTTCTTGACCCGGTCGCAGTGTCTAAATAGTTATCACGGGTATCCCTCCAGACAGAGGGGCTTATACTGCTGGTCAGCTTTGACCCTTCCTGTTCCCTGATGAGTGAAGAGGCATTTTCCGATACATCGGTAATCTTCACCTCTTCAAGCCGGTACATAATATTGCCGCCTACATATTCTGATAATTCTTTACCAAAGCCGATATTCCCGCCCATTGCCTCTTTGTCATAGTCAGTGTAATCAAATTTTTCTTTATAAATGCCGATAGAGGCGGAAATGGGTTTATTCATAAACCAGGGATCACGAAGGGATATATTATAATTTGTTCTGCGTGAACTGAAATCAGCTTTTAACTTCAGGTAGAGGCCCTTTCCGAATAAATTCGTCTGGGTTATTTCACCCATGACCATGACTTTGTCTACAGAGCTGTATCCACCCCCGATACTCAACATACCCGTTAATTTTTCTTTAACCTTTATGTCGATATCCATGAGCTGCTCTTCTACCCGGGGGGTGGGATTAACATCCACACTTTCAAAATAATTGAGATTATTTATTCTCTGGTAACTTCTCTTTATGAGTTTCTTGCTGAAAATATCACCCTCATCAAGCCTCATTTCTCTCCTGATTACTTTATCGCGGGTTTTGATATTCCCTGTGATATCTATCCTGCCGATCTTGTATATCCCTCCTTCTGTAATAGAGAGAGTGATATTGGCAATTTTTGCTTTTGTATTGACATCGATTAAAGGATTGACATCCGCCCGCGCATAACCCCTGTCCATGTACATGTCAATAATTTTATCGATATCTTTTCTGAGGGTGCTTCTATTGAATATCCGGCCTGAGGCGATTTCGATCTGATCGTAGAGCTCCGAATCGGAAAATACTTTATTGCCCTTGATCCTGACCTCCCCGATTTTGTACTGATCTCCTTCAGATATGGATATAGTCAGGAAGATTTTTTTTTTGTCGGGGCTTAATCTGATCTTCGGTTCCGAGACGGCAACATAAATATAGCCTTTGCTCTGATATAACTCTTTTATTCTCGCTACATCCTGCCTGATTTGCTCTTTCTTGTAAATACCTGATCCTGTCAGGAATGAAAAGAGCCACCTCTCTTTTGTCTTCATAACCTTCTTGATTTCTTTCACGGAAAGGGCCTTGTTCCCTTCTATTGTAATCCTCTTGATTGTTACCTTTGGCCCTTCCTCTACCTGGAACGTCAGCGCTGCTGCATCTTCCGAAATTTCCCTGATTATGGGAACTACCCTGACAAGCCAGTATCCTTCTGACTGGTAAAAAGAAATGATTCTCTGAACATTGTCGGTTATAAGAGAGAGGTTTGCAATTGCTCCTGAAGTTATTGTTATTTTTTCCTTCAGATCTTTTGTTTCAAATTCTTTATTCCCCTGAAAGTCCAGACTGACAATGGTCGGTTTTTCCGTAAAAACATATATGAGTTTAACCCCGCCTTCAAATGGCTCAATCTCAACCCTTATATCATCAAAATACCCGATGCTGTATAAGCTTTTGATGTCATCCTGAACACTCTTTTTTGAGAAAGGAAGTCCTGCCCTGCTCTTCATTTTTGAAGAAATAGTGCTGCTGCTGATTTTCCTGTTCCCTTTAATCTCAATTATCTTGACAAGTGGAGCTGCCTCTGCTGAATTGGCTGGAACACTGAGCAGAAAAAATGAAATGTAAAAGAATATTGCAGCGAAGATATGAAATTTATTTCCATGCCGCATTGATTGATTCAAAGGCGCAATAGTATTTGACACAAGAATCTCCTCGTGGAAAAAGTAAGAGGTAGTATAGCACTAAATTAAATTTAAAATCCAACAGTTAATGGTAAAGAGAGTTCTGGTAATTTGCTTTATTAATTATGCTAAAATACAATCTTTAAAGAAGTGTATAAACAATACATTAATGCCGGAGGCAAGACTTGGAAGAAAGATATAACGCACAAAATATAGAGAAAAAGTGGCAGGAATACTGGGATAAAGAAAATTTGTTTACAGTAACGGAAAATACCGCACTTCCCAAGTTTTACTGCCTTGAGATGTTTCCTTACCCTTCAGGCAGAATACATATGGGGCATGTGCGCAATTATGTAATCGGTGATGTTATCACCAGATATAAGAAGATGCACGGGTTTAATGTACTGCATCCTATGGGCTGGGATGCCTTCGGGCTTCCTGCTGAAAACGCAGCAATCAAGCGCGGGGTGCATCCTTCAAAATGGACATATGAAAACATTGACTATATGAAAAGCCAGTTAAAGAAGCTGGGATTAGGCTATGACCGGGAGAGGGAAGTAACCACCTGCGCCCCTGAATATTACAGGTGGAACCAGTGGTTCTTTCTTAAAATGCTTGAGCGGGGTCTTGCATATAAAAAATCCTCATATGTTAACTGGTGCCCCTCATGTGAGACTGTTCTTGCCAATGAGCAGGTAATAGATGATAAGTGCTGGCGCTGCGATAACATTGTAGCTCAGAAGGAGCTTGAGCAATGGTTTTTTAAGATTACCGCTTATGCCGAAGAGCTTTTAAGAGACGCCGACACCCTGACCGGATGGCCGGAGAAGGTAGTGACAATGCAGCGCAACTGGATTGGACGCAGCGAGGGAGTTGAGGTTGATTTCAGGGTCACGGGTTCGGACAGGGGTATGCGGATTTTTACTACAAGGCATGACACGCTCTATGGAGCGACATTTATGAGCATTGCAAAAAAACATCCGCTTGTAGCCGAACTGGTAAAAGATGAAAATATATTAAAAGAGATTGAGTCGCTTTCAGATGACCCTGAAGAAAAAGAGGGGGTTTTTACCGGGTTCCATGCTGAAAACCCGCTGACCGGCGATAAAATCCCAATCTATGTTGCCAACTTTGTCCTTATGGAGTACGGCACAGGCGCGATAATGGCTGTTCCCGCCCATGACCAGAGGGACTTTGAATTTGCAAAAAAATATAATCTGCCTGTGAAAACAGTAATTCAGAAGCCGGAAGACAGAGGACAGTCAACGGTCAACGGTCAACGGTCAACGGTCAACGGAATTACAGAGGCGTTTGAGGAGGACGGGGTTCTTGTCGACTCAGCGCAATTTTCAAATCTTCCGTCAGAAGAGGCAAGGGGGAAAATTGCCGATTATCTTGAAAAGGAAGGTCTCGGGAAAAGGGTTGTTAATTACAGGCTCAGAGACTGGGGTATTTCACGACAGAGATACTGGGGAACGCCGATACCAATAGTTTACTGTCCGTCATGCGGGATTGTGCCGGTTCCTGAAAAAGAACTGCCCGTTGTACTCCCTCAGGATGCTTTACTTGCCGGCAAGGGCGTATCCCCGTTGTCTGAGATCAATGAATTTGCCATGACAAAATGTCCTGAATGCAACGGAGATGCGAAGAGAGAAACCGATACAATGGATACATTTGTCGACTCATCATGGTATTTCCTGCGGTATTGCTCGCCCAAGGCTGAGGATAACCCGGTTGATCCGGATGCTGTTGAGTACTGGATGCCTGTTGACCAGTACATCGGGGGGATTGAACATGCAGTTTTACATCTGCTTTATTCGAGATTTTTCACAAAGGTTATAAGAGATATCGGTCTTATTAAAATAAACGAGCCTTTCAGCAGCCTGCTTACCCAGGGAATGGTTATAAAAGACGGGGCCAAGATGTCCAAGTCAAAAGGTAATGTTGTTGATCCCGATTTCCTGGTTAATAAATACGGCACGGACACAGTGAGGATATTCTGCATGTTTGCCGCTCCTCCTGAGAGAGACCTGGAATGGTCTGACCAGGGAGTGGAAGGGGCATACAGATTTTTAAATCGCATATGGACCTATATATATAAAAACCATGATCTCCTCAGTAGTAAGGGCCATGACAGGCTGAAAGACCTGCCGCAGCTTTCATCCCGGGCATCTCAATTATTGAGGAAAACTCACCAGACAATAAAAAAAGTCACAAACAGTATTGAACGTGACTATCATTTCAATACTGCTATTGCCTCATTAATGGAGCTTTTCAACGATATATCGGCGTTTAAACCAACAGGCGATGATGATGCCGCTGTGCTGAGATTCGGCATCAGGAATATGATCGTGCTTATCTCACCTTTTGCGCCCCACATAGCTGAAGATCTCTGGAGAGAAACAGGCAGGGGAAAAAGTATTTTAAATGAACCATGGCCTGGCTGGGATGAAAACATTGCAAAGGAAGAAGAAATAGAACTCGTGATCCAGGTAAACGGTAAACTCAGGGGCAAGGTCATGATCCCTGCGGGCCTTGAAGATGAGGCAATTAAAGAAAAGGCATTCAGTGAACCGAAGGTTAAGGAACATATAAAGGATAAGACTCTGAAAAAGGTCATAGTTGTCAAAAGCAGATTAGTGAATATAGTCATATAAATGAAAAATTCAAAATTCAAAATTCAAAACCTTCTTAAGGCTGCATGGTTAATTATCATTCTTTCATTTCTTGTCTCCTCCTGCGGCTATAAAATAATCGGCTCAGAGTTTCTTACCTTTAAGTCCGTAACTATAAAACCTGTCCAGAACAAAACCTATGAGCCGGGGCTTGAAGAGAGGATGCATAACGCGCTTTCAAATGAGTTTATAAAGCAGGGGATTGAGGTGAAAGCGGCAAATGGTGATGTTGAGCTCCAGACCGTGATTACGACATTTGCACTGGGCGCTGTTGGTGCGGTTAATGAAACAATAAAGGAACAGGAAGTAATAATGTATGTTGATATTAAAGTCATGGATAACGGGAATATTACTGAATTCAGGTCAATGAGATCACCGATAAAAATCACTTTCCAGTCCACGGGAACGGTCAGTGAAAGCGTTGCCCATAAGGAGAAGGCAACCGATAAGGCATGCAGGGAAATTGCCAGGGAAATGGTAAGCAGGATTATCATAAAATATGCTAAATAAAGCGCTTAACATGGAATTTAAAAAAGGGCTGCCCGGACATCTTTATTATTTATGGAGTGAAGAAAGCACTTTTCTGCAAGATGCCCTTTCAAGGTTTATTGAAACTGTTATAGCTTCAGCCCCGATTGACTTTAATTATGATGAGTTCGGTTCATCTTCGGTCCCGCAGAGAATTTTAGATGCTGCCTCTACCCTTCCGATAATGGCGCAGCGCCGCCTGATTGTTCTGAAAGATTTCCACCGGTTTCCCGCTGCAGCCGTCAAGGTATTAAAACCGTATCTGAGTGACCCTTCGGGGACTACCTGCATGGTAGTCCTTTCTCAAAAGGCTCCTAAAGCGGCCTTTAAATTCAACTGGAAGGTATATCCCCTGAACATAAAGGAAAGAGATATCCCCGGATGGCTCAAGCATATTTCTGTTGGGAAGGGGATAAGGTTGACCGGTGATGCAATTGACTGCCTGATTGAATTTGTGGGATATGACACAGGCCTCTTAATGATGGAAATTGAAAAGCTGTCACTTTCAGGGACTAAGACAATCACCGGAAAGGATATCATGGCTTCCACCGGATTGATGAGAAAGTATTCATCATTCGATCTCGTTGATTCTCTGATCGGAGGGCAGAAGACCAGGGCATTCAGGATATTAAAGGCCATGATTACGGGCAGCGCCATGGAGGCCCCGATTATCCTCGGCACATTAAACTGGCATTACAGGCAATTTTATTCTCTCTGGCTGAATAAGGGGAAAAGGCCCGTTAAAATGAGAGAAAAGACATACAGAGCCCTTCTGAAATATCTGCCTTCATTTAATGAAGATAATTTCTTTTATATCTTTCAGAGCCTGCATGAAGCGGACCTGGGAGTAAAGACATCCGGAAGACCGGAGCTTGCGCTTGAGGTTTTACTGATTAAGCTGCTTCAGAGTGGAGCATGGAATTGACCAGCCTCGAGAGTCGTGAGACTTTTCTTGAGGCCGTATTTCTATGCAGGACTCCTTTTTTAGCTGCCTTGTCAATAGCGGAAACAGCCTTTGTTAAAGCGGCCTCTGCACTCTCCCTGCTTTTGTTTTTAACTTCTTTTTCAACTTTTTTCGAGAGAGTCTTTATCATGTTCTTGATGGACCTGTTTTTCAGGGTCCTGACTTCTGTCTGTCTTGCCCGTTTGATGGCGGACTTGTTTTTCTTGGGTGCAGCTTTTGCCGGCAATGTATTACCTCCATTGATTTATTTTAAATTTAAATTCATTTGAATTGAGATATAACGATATTATCACAAATCAAAAAATAACATATTATTTAACCTCATAGAGACGGGAAAGTCAAGTTTCCATGGATGAAAAGCGCAGTGTTACAAAAGCAGCGGGACAGATATCGATAGCCACAACCGCCAGCCGCATACTCGGATTTATCAGGGATATATTGTTAGCCGGGATATTCGGGGCAACGGGCTCTACGGATGCATTTTTTATTGCATACCGCATTCCGAATCTCTTCAGGGAGCTCTTTGCCGAAGGGTCCATGTCTGCGGCATTTGTGCCTGTCTTTACAGAGACACTTGCAAAACAGGGCAGGGAAGAAGCACGGAAGCTTGCATCAGCAGTGCTTGCCTTTCTCCTGTGCGTGCTTTCGATAACCTGTCTTTTGGGGATTTTATTCGCCCCGTATGTCGTATCAATTATTGCCCCCGGCTTTATTGACTACCCTGAAAAATTTTCCCTTACAGTAACGCTTACAAGAATAATGTTTCCGTTTCTATTTTTTATAAGCCTTGCAGCTCTTGCCAAGGGGGTGTTGAATTCTCTCAAGTCATTTTTTGTCCCGGCTCTGGCGCCTGTATTTTTAAATATTGCGATAATTATCTCCGCCATTTTTGTTGCGCCCTGGTTTAAAGTTCCACTTATTGCCATCGGTCTGGCAGTGTCGGTGGGGGGGGCGCTTCAGGTGGCAATACAGATACCTGATCTTATAAAAAGATATTTTCTCGTGAGGCCGGTTTTTTCTTTCCGGCATCCGGGCTTGAAAAAAGTATTAAGGTTAATGCTGCCCGCCATAGTCGGAATGGGGGTGGCGCAGATAAATATTTTTATCAGTACGGTTTTCGTATCTTTTCTTGCAGGCGGCGCCGCAACATACCTTTACTATGCAATGAGATTTGTGCACCTGCCTGTCGGGATATTCGGGGTTTCAATGGCTACCGCGGTTCTGCCGTCCCTTTCGGAACAGGCTTCAAGAGGCGATACGGATGCCTTGAGAGATACATTTTCATTTTCATTGCGGCTCCTCTTTTTTATAACACTCCCTGCCATGGCAGGGCTGATAGCATTGTCTGAGCCGATCATCCAGGTTCTCCTGCAGAGGGGTGAATTTACCGCTAAGGCAACCGCGGAGACGGCTTATGCCCTGATGTTTTACTCTACCGGGCTCTGGGCCTTTGTAGGCACAAGGATTGTTGCATCAACATTTTATTCTTTGCAGGACACAAAAACACCTGTAAAGATTGCAGCCGTCTCCGTAGCAGCAAATATAGTATTCAGCTTTATTCTTATGGGGCCTCTCAGACATGGGGGACTTGCCTTTGCAAATGCCATTGCATCTGCAATAAACTTCATACTCCTTTTTCATTTTCTCAGGAAAAGGCTTGGAAGAGTAGACGGACGGAAAATCATTTACTCATTTATCAAAACAGGGGTTGCCGCTTTACTAATGGGGGCGGCGGGTTACTTCTCCATAAAACAGCTCATGTGGAATAATGCTGCCAATGTTTTTGAAAAGGCAGGCATCCTTGCAGGAGTAATTGTACTTTGTACAGGGATATATATATTAATAATGTACCTGATGAAAAGTGAAGAACTGGGGTATCTTATACAAATGCGGAAGAAAAAAATATCAGGAGGAGAGAAATAATGATTATTGAGAAACTTGTTGTCGGGCCGCTTGAAGAAAACACTTACATAATAGGTGACGGGGAAACAAAACAGGCTATTGTTGTCGACCCCGGAGATGAGCCTGACAGAATCATGGACCTGATAAAGGATAATAATCTGGAAGTTAAGGTGATTATATGCACGCATGGCCATTTTGACCATATCGGTGCAGCCGGGGATATCAAAAAAGAGACAGGAGCAAAGATATTGATGCACAAAGAAGATATTCAGACATATGAGGCAGCTAAGGACCAGGCTGCCTTCTGGGGGTATGACCTTGATGACATCCCGCAGCCTGACGGCTTTATTGAGGAGGGGGATACTATACAGGCAGGCAATCTGAGCTTTAAGGTTCTGCATACGCCGGGACACAGTCCCGGAGGGATATGCCTTTATGGAGAAGGTATTGTTGTTACCGGAGACACTATTTTCCAGGGGTCTGTCGGAAGGACGGATTTTCCCGGAGGGAGCATCGAAGAACTAAAGAAATCTTTCAGGCGTTTGATCGAATTGCCTGAGGAGACAAAAATATTTCCAGGCCACGGCCCTGAGTCTACAGTCGGAAGAGAAAAAGAGACAAATTTTTTCGTAAATGAACTTTTATAAAAGCTTTCGGCAACCGGCTTTGAGTTGAACGGTTTTTACTTTACTGCTCAACCATTACCAGGACAAGGTTGCATTCAAATCCCTTGCCGCCTATGCTTTTGAGGGCCTGTTCGTATGCCTTGCGGATTTTCCCGGCATTTACGTTCAGGAGCAACCCGATATTTACACACGATTTATAGAGTGAAATGGATTCCATATTGATTACCTTAATGGAATCCAGCCTGTCTTTATATTTTTCGTAAAATTCTGACAACTGCTGCCTGCCTTTTTCGTGTCTGCTTTTTAAACTCTCAACAAGGGGTGTAATGGCAAGTGTGTTTTTAGTTACCCTGAAGCTTTCTTTATTGACGACCAGCTTTTTATCAAGCTTGCTGAGGAAGGTTGAGAAAAAGCGGGATTCATCTTTTTCAAGAGAAGTAGTATTTAAAATGATATTTTTTGATTTGCCCTGTTTTTGCTGAAAGAACTGTCTGAGTTTGTCGGTTTTGCCGTCGAACTCGGCAGTAATCAGGTCTCTCAGTTGATCAACATAATTCCTTGCTCCGGACAGGGCCTTCTTTACAGACCTCTTGCCGTATAAGCCTACAACTGCGTAGAAGAAATCAAACTGCCACAGATTGCGCAGGATGGCCGGCCATGAATAGAATTTGGACATGGCCTTAAGTGTCTCAACATGCAGTTCAAAGGCAGTCATCAGCTTTGGTTCAAATACTGCATGGTGGGCATCGTACTTGCTCCAGTCCGTGTGAATAAGGCGTCCGGCGCTCTTCAGATCTTCAAATACCGGAGTTCCGGGCAACGGCGTAAGAATCATGAACTGGATAGAGTCTATATCAAGCTTTTTTGCAAATTTCTCTGTATTTCTGATTGTTTTGATATCATCCGTGTCAGAGCCCAATACAAACATTCCATGTATGTTTATTGAATGCTTTTTTACCGCCCTTATGGCATTCTCAATATCTTCAAGCCCCTGGCCTTTATTGTAGAGAGACAAGGTTTTCGGATTAATGGATTCAAACCCGATATAAACCGAAAAGCATCCGGCAGCTTCCATTAATTTTAGAAGCTCGGGGTCTTTGGCAATATCGGTTCGCACCTGTGCGCTCCACTCGAATTTTATTTTAGTGTCTATAAGCGCCCTCAATAAAGCCTTGGTTCTTTTCTTGTTGGCGGCAAAATTGTCATCTATAAAAAATACATGGGCTTTTTGAGGGGCCGCAGCCTTGATCTCCTCTATTATCCGGTCGATTGACTTGAACCGGTATTTCCTGCCGAACATTGGAATTACCGAGCAGAATTTACATGCAAAGGGGCACCCCCTTGATGTGGCAATAGGAATAACCTTGGCCTTTTCCGCCCATTTGTGCACAATGCTGAAATCGGGAATCGGCGCCTCATTGAGGTCTTTGAGAAGTTCTCTGGCAGGATTATGTACTATTTCCTGTTTGCTGTTTTTAAAAGAGAGCCCCTTTATTGTTTCTAATGGCTTGCCGGATTCAAGATTTTCGAGAAGTTCTACTAAAGTCTCTTCACCTTCTCCCCTTATGACATAATCGGCATATTCCAGGCTTTCTTCAGGTAAAAAAGTAGAATGCGGCCCGCCAATCGCAACACTGATCCCAAGTTTCCTGAATTTCTCCGCTATCTGGAAGGCCCGCGTTGCTGTTGAGGAAATGGATGAAATGCAGATCATGTCTGCATCTTCAAGCTGTTTCCAGTCCGGTGGTGAGATATCTTCAATGAAGACCTTTGCATTGTATCCC
The DNA here is from genome assembly GCA_002897895.1 of bacterium BMS3Abin06. Taxonomy (GTDB): domain Bacteria; phylum Nitrospirota; class Thermodesulfovibrionia; order UBA6902; family UBA6902; genus BMS3ABIN06. The sequence goes on along the minus strand of BDSY01000014.1, from coordinate 4,047 downwards.
CTGTTCTTTAAAATTGTAGCTAACAGGATCGAGCCCAGCCGGGGCAAAGCCGTTCTGCTGAAAATATGAGAACCCGGTGATTTCGCCTCTATAAAATATATGTTTTTCATTTTGATTTAATAAACCTTTCTTCCTTAATCTGATTAACCATTTAATGATTAATATACAGAGTATATGATATACCCATTTCTCAACAAATGCAACAACAGCCTCCCCACGGTAAATTTGTTCTAACCCCAATTTTCATAGTAAACAAAGAATTTTGTTGACTAATGAGATTGTAACTATCTGTTTTATTTGAGAATGATTTTTGTATATACAGGCTATTATCTAATAACATCAGATTACATCATATGTATTTGATTGTTAAGGCTAAAAATCAGAGAACAAATTTACCCTGACAGCCTCCCGGATTTTCAAGCGGGAGACGTTGGACTATTCCTGATCTACAATTACTCACAAAGGCACAAATTATCAAAGGGACAAAGTGGAAAAAAATGAGGTAGCTGTTCAAGGTATCCTGTTGTTTTCTGCTTTTTTATTCTCTTGTTTCTATTGCTTTAATAACTTGCTTTACTATTTTGGGGTGTAATATTCTGCCGGAATGAAAAGGAAGTACAACTCGTTTTGTCCCCTTGATATAAATCCTATGGCTGCCTTTACTTCTGATAAATTCATATCCGTCTTTCAACAACATTGATTCAGCTTCCTGCGGCGTCAGCCTCGGAAGCTTAGGCAACCTGAACCTCTAATGTTGTAGTCAATATTTCCTTGCTTATTGCCTCTTTAATTTCTTCTTCTGATAAAGTCTCTAAGTACAATTCGATGGCCTCTTTTATGTTTGCCATCACTTCTTCTAATGAATCTCCCTGAGTATGGCATCCTTCGAGCTCAGGGCAATAAGCATAATATCCGTGGTCATCTTTTTCTATTACAACACTTACTTTCCGTGACATTTTTTATGCCTCCACTATTTTTCAATATGATACCAGAAAATGTAAAATTTGTAATATTTTCCTCACAGACCGGGTAGGTCGGGAGCCTCACGGCTCCGCCCCTTCTCTGCTGTCGTGCCGGTATGATGTTTTTGTACCGGGACTATTGAACCTCAATAAGTGTTTGGCGCAGACCATGTTAAAAAATGGCATCGATTCCAAACAGCCGGAATCGACGCGTTAACATGTTTTCTGTATGCCGCTATTTTGAAACTAAGTCAGAACATATTTCTTTTGTATGCGTATCGCTCTCTTTGACGAATTTTCTCCGAAAATCCGTTACGGGTGAGCTTTGCGCTTGACAACAGGAGGTCTTATAAGTGTTATGTTCCTATTATTTCGTTCAGTCCCTCAATTATCTGAACTATCTCTTCCGGAGAAGATATTCCTATCTTTTTACCGATCCTTTCGACAGATAGCGTTCTGATCTGGCTAATCTTTACCCATGAGCGTTCAGGTAGTTTTCCGGTCTTTAATTCAAGTGTCAAAGGGAATCCGGCACGTTGAAGTTGACTTGTAAGAGCCATCGCTATAACAGTGCCGGAACGTTCATTAAAAATATCATGACTTAAAACTAATACGGGCCTTAAGCCGGCTTGTTCATGGCCCCTCACAGGATTAAGGTCTGCCCATCGAATGTCACCCCTCAGTATTCGGGCCATTCTCTTAAATCCTCAGATAATCCTTCATCAGCCATAGCCTGTTCAAATGACGGATTAAGTTTTGCACATTCTTTTGCCAAACGACTTTTCGTTATTTTCTGTAATTTTTCTTTTACAGCTTCTTGAATAGCTTGACTGCGATTCATAAATCTATGTTTTTTAATAAGTTTGTCTATTTCTGTAATAAAGTCTTCATCTAATGTGATAGCAATTTTTGTTTTACTCATCTGTCACCTCCATGGTATTACTATATATCATACCGTGGGATATATCAAGTATTATTTGAAACGCCCGAATGACTGACAGGCGGATCTCTGAAATAAGTTCGATGCTTTTGCAAGAGGCTCATTATTCACCAAAAACATTAAGAACATTGATTGTTTTTCTGATTTCTGATATTCTGAATTATGAATATAATATCTCAGGAGGTGTTCTATGGAAGCCATAAAAGCATCTATTGCTGAAATAAAGGCCCGCGGACAGCTGACTATTCCCAAAAAAATACGTGAGATGAGCCACCTTGAAGAAGGCCAGGTGGTTACGATTATCCCTGTGGGCGATTCTCTTATAATTACGCCTAAAAGACTGGAGCTTGATGAGGCGAGAAGGGAGATAAAGAAAATTCTCAAGGCATCGCAGATGTCTCCCGAAGACCTGCTGGCCGGTCTCAAGGAAGAAAGGGAAACCCTGTACAGGGAAAAATATGGCAAAAAGAAGGCATAAGCTTTTCCTTGATTCAAATGTAATATTATCAGGTCTTCTTTCCGATAAAGGTTCTCCCCGCATAATACTCGATATATTGTCCCTTAACCTGCCTCTTTTATCCGGCGCAACAGGTCAATATAATATTATGGAAATAGAAAAAAATCTCAAAAAGAAGATGCCCGGCATTATTCCCTTATACAAGAAATATCTGCCTGCTATCCGTCTGGAAATTGTGCCCCTGCCGGCCCGGGATACGGTGAAGAAATTATCAAAGTATATTGCGGGCAGGGATGCGCCTGTTTTGGGCTCCGCGATTTCAAGCAAGGCCGATTATCTTGTTACCGGTGACAAGAAGGATTTTCATAAACCGGAATTAAAAGCTAAATACGAATTCCAAATCCTGAGCCCTTCAGAATTTGTTAAAGAAATACTTCCTGAGTTTTTAAGATCGATGAATGAGTGAGTGAGTGGATCATTACCGGAAATAATGCGGCCGATTGAGTCATTCCCGGGGTCTTTATGCAGTTAAAGGAAAAACTCAAAACAAAAAAAGGGTGAGGAATGATCCTCACCCTTTTGGGATTGCTTATGCGTCCGGGTTGTTTTAGTACATTCCGCCCATTCCACCCATTCCACCCATTCCTGCAGGCGGCATTTCAGGGGCTTTTGTATCTTCAACAATGTCGGTAATCATTACGCTCGTTGTCAGCATTAATGCTGCCACGGAAGCTGCATTCTGCAGGGCATACCTTGTGACCTTTGTCGGGTCGATAATCCCTGCTTCTATCAAATCTACATACTCCTCGGTATTGGCATCAAACCCGAAATTGGTATTGTCGTTACTCTTTACTTTGTCGACAATCACGGAGCCTTCAAGCCCTGCATTGTTTACGATCTGGCGAATCGGCTCTTCAAGGGCTCTTCTTAATATATCCACGCCGATTTGCTGGTCCTCTGCAAGCTTTATAGTGTCTAATACGGGAATTGTCCTTAGCAGGGCGACACCGCCGCCCGGTACTATGCCTTCTTCAACAGCCGCCCGTGTTGCATGGAGTGCATCTTCAACACGCGCCTTTTTCTCTTTCATTTCAGTCTCGGTAGCTGCGCCGACATTTATTACAGCAACACCGCCTACAATTTTGGCAAGCCGCTCCTGCAGTTTTTCCCTGTCATAATCAGAGGTGGTTTCATCAATCTGTGCTTTTATCTGTTTTACGCGGCCTTTGATTTTATCTGCGTCGCCCGCTCCTTCAACGATTGTTGTGTTTTCCTTGTCAACAGTGATCTTTTTCGCCTTGCCGAGATCGTTTACATTGATATTCTCGAGTTTTATGCCCAGGTCTTCCGATATCAAGGTTCCGCCTGTGAGTATGGCGATATCCTCAAGCATTGCCTTTCTTCTTTCACCAAATCCCGGGGCCTTGACAGCGCATACCTGCAGTGTTCCGCGGAGTTTGTTTACAACGAGTGTGGCAAGCGCTTCCCCTTCTATTTCTTCGGCGATTATCATAAGAGGTTTTCCCATCTTTGCAGTCTGCTCGAGAATAGGGAGAAGGTCTTTCATTGAGCTTATCTTTTTTTCGTGGATCAGGATCATCGCATCTTCGAGGGAGCATTCCATCCTCTCGGCATCGGTTACGAAATAAGGTGAGATATAACCCCTGTCAAACTGCATGCCCTCAACT
>BDSY01000013.1 GCA_002897895.1 bacterium BMS3Abin06 | reverse complement strand
TCTACTTCAAAAATACTTCTACTGTCCTTGCCTTTAAAGCATCTCCGGCTTTACAGGCTATAAATATGCTTCTACTCTTCTGTGACAGTTCTTCTTAACATTGTAAAGTTATTTTTTCGCGGACCCTTAGCGGAGATTATGCAATCGTTGGCGCTTACGGGGCAGATAGTCCCAACGCAAATGCCGGAGCTGCTTATATCTTTCACAGGACTGATACTAACACCTGGGATGCAGGCATTAAGATTACTGCGTCCGATGCAAAGGCATTAGACCAGTTCGGCTACTCAGTGGCAATTAGCGGAGATTATGCAATCGTTGGCGCTTACGGGGCAGATAGTCCCAACGCAAATGCCGGAGCTGCTTATATCTTTCACAGGACTGATACAAATACCTGGGATGCAGGCATTAAGATTACTGCATCCGATGCAGAGGCTTATGATTTGTTTGGTTATTCAGTGGCAATTAGCGGCGACTATGCGATTGTAGGTGCCTACCAGGAAAACGGTAACAGCGCAGATGCCGGAGCTGCTTATATCTTCCACCGGACTAATACAAATACCTGGGATACAGGCATTAAGATTACTGCATCCGACGCAGAGTCTTATGATTGGTTTGGCTACTCAGTGGCCATCAGCGGGGATTATGCTATCGCAGGCGCCTACGGCGAAAGTAGCATGGGTTACCAGTCTGGAGCTGCTTATATCTTTCACCGGACTGATACAAATACCTGGGATACAGGTATTAAGATTACTGAGTCCAATACAGAGTCTTATGATTGGTTTGGCTACTCAGTGGCAATTAGCGGAGATTATGCTATCGCAGGCGCCTACGGCGAAAGTAGTATGGGTTACCAGTCTGGAGTTGCTTACATTTTCCATCGGACTGATATAAATACTTGGGATGTAGGCGTTAAGATTACGGCGTCCGATGCAGAGGCTTATGATTGGTTTGGCTACTCAGTGGCCATCAGCGGAGATTATGCTATCGCAGGCGCTTATGGTGAAAGCAGCATAAATTATCAGGCTGGGGCTGCTTATATCCATTACGGCCACTGAATCCCTGTGATATGCAATATGGCCTTATCCACCCTCTCAACTTCCTCAATATAAAACTTAATCATATCATATAAATCATTAGAGATATCAAATGTATCCCCACGTTTCAGATTAAAGTGTTCCCAAAACACAGGAAAGGACACAATAAGGAGCGCTCCTTTTTTTTGCAGCTTAATGAATGCAAGCACATGATCGGCCATTGTCTGGCTTCGTATGGCCGGGAACTCATATTCGCCCGGCAGTACCGCTCCGTACTTTGTCTGTGAGGCAGAGTCCGAATCCGTTGCCGTGCCGTGCCATTCTGCTTCGTCATACAGTACCCAAAAGGACTGGGGGTCAGGTCTTGTTTCTTGCAAAAATGAATTAAAACCGATAAAATTGGTATATGGCAAGAGCGATAAGGATAGAATATGAGGGATATGTTGTCAGAGGTTAATGAAGCCGGTTTTTTATCATGACGCAACAGAAAGGGAAATACAAAATCCATGAACTGTTGAAACCTTCCGAAGCAAAACTATACCGGTATATAAAGATAAAAGGAAAAGCAAACCCTTTTAATCCTGAATACCGTGAATATTTTCAGATGAGAAGGCTCTTGTCAAACACTGTAGCGATATAACAGTGGAAATGTTAACAAACAACTGCCGGGTTTTAGTAAAATAGAACCTTACAGGGGCTTGAGCTGTGTGCCGGGAAACTTGCTTGCACAGTTCTTAGGGGGCGACGGAGGCGTGAGCCTCCCGACCTACCCGGTCATCTAAAAAAACAAAACAATATTGACTTTGTGCGCACATTGGATTATATTTATAGTATGGAATTTGAATTCAACAATGAAAAAAATAATCAGCTATTTAAAGAACGTGGGGTGACGTTTTATAATGTTATCGATTCTATAAATGAAAAAGGTATTTTACTAAATTTTGATCATCCAAATAAAGAAAAGTATCCTGATCAGAAGGTATTAGTTATAGATATCGATGGGTACGCTTATTGTGTACCATACGTGATTAAGAAAAATAAATGTTTTTTGAAAACGATATTTCCAAGTAGAAAGTTTAAATATTTAATTAAGGGAGACAAAAATGGATAGATATAAAGTTAATAAAATTGATAAAGAAGAAAAAGAACTTTTAGACGCTATTGATAAAACAGATGTTAAAAAAATAAAGAAACCTACTCTTAAAGAGCAAAAGTTATTTAAAATAGCTGCAAAGAATTTTATTAAAAAAGAAACTAAAATGAATATAAGAATTGATCCATTTGAACTGGAGAAAATAAAAGAAAGAGCACAGAAAGAGGGCCTTAAATATTCTACGTTAGTAAAAAGTGTAATACATAAATATCTAACTGGTCAACTTGTAGAAAAAAATAAAAAAGCGGGATAACGAATTAATCAAGCAGACCTTTAATGCTCAGGCAAAAATACCGCCTGAGTCTGCTTTGCTTGTTAATGCCTGACATTTATGAATAGGGCTTGGGGTCAGGTCTTGTTTCTTGGCGTGCCCAGCGAAGGGTACAGCTTACTAACGGGTGAAAGACCCGTCATGGTAAAAGCCGGAGCCATGTAGCTTGGATGGCAGGGGGTGACAAAGGCATGAGCCTCCCGACTTGCCCGATATTCAAAAATATGCCATTGACATATGTAACCAAAGCGGTTACACTAATAATTAATGATAAAGAGCTTTGTGCACAAAGGACTGGAGGATTATTTTTACGACGGCACTAAAAAAGGCATAAAGCCACAACACGCTCAGAAATTGGCAGATATTTTAGATAGGCTTGATGCTGCTATGGATGTCAAAGACATGAATTATCCCGGTTCCGCCTTGCATCGGTTGAAAGGCAAAAAGAGATGGATATGGGCTGTCAAAGTTACAGGGAACCGGAGGGTAACTTTCAGTTTTAAAGAAGGCAATGCTGAAGGCATTGATTACTTAGATTATCATTAGGAGAATAGCAAGATGAGGATTAAGAAAAGACCTCCAACACATCCCGGTGGGATAATAAAAAGACAGTATATTGAACCCCTATCATTAACTATTTCGGAATTGGCAAATACTCTTGGTGTATCCAGAAAGACATTATCGAAAATTGTTAATGAGCGAGGTTCTGTCACTCCAGACATGGCTCTCCGGTTATCAAAAGCCTTTAAAACGACGCCTGAGCTTTGGCTTAATCTACAACGAAATTACGACTTGTGGCAGGCATCACAAAAGTCTAATGACTGGAAGATGATTGAGGCCATAGCGATATAGACAAAATATAATCAGTCTATATTTAGTACTATAAATGGACTGGAGGTGAACACAATGAAAATCAAAGAAGACATTAAATCCATTTCTTATCTGAAATCCCGTTCTGCTGAACTATTAGCTCAGATCAATGAAACTCACAGGCCTGTCATAATTACTCAAAACGGTGAACCGAGGGCAGTAATCCAGGATGCTGAATCTTACGAAAAAATGGTGACGTCCCTAAATCTGATGAAAATATTAGCCCACTCGGAAAAAGATATTCAAGAGGGAAACACAGTTAAGCAAGCGACACTATTTACACAGATTGAAGATAACTTATTGAAAAAAAAGACTAAGAAATAGACACTGTGGCGAATTATATACAGGATATCTGATCAGAAGGTTTTTATTCTTGCCGTAATTGATTCAAGAAGAAATATCAAAGATATATTGATAGAAAGATTTCTTGAGTAAAATCTCCCACTACTTCTCCTTCTTCTCTGATTTCCCCTTCTTTTCTTCCTTTGTCTCCCCTTTTATCAAATCATAATCAACAAATTCAAGAATCGCCATATCAGAGTTATCACCAGGGCGGAACCGTGTCTTTAAAACCCGGAGATATCCGCTGTTCCTTTCAATTTTCGGGGCTATTGCAGTGAAGAGTTTTGTGATTATATTTTTATTGGGGATACGCGAAAGCGCCAGCCTCCTTGAATGTATATCCCCTTTTTTACCAAGGGTGATTACACGCTCGGCTAATTTTCTCGCCTCCTTTGCCTTGGCAACGGTAGTCTCTATTTTGAGATGTTCAAACAATGATGTAACAAGATTTCTCAACAGGGCTTTTCTGTGATTTGCGTTTCTTCCGAATCCTCTGCCCGCTACTCTATGTCGCATTTTCAGGCCTCTTTTCCGCAGCTAATTTCTCCAGTTCATCAGTATCTACTCTCATATTAAAATGTAGTCCCATAGGGTAGATAATCTCCTTTATCTCATTTAAAGACTTCCGGCCAAAATTCTTGGTTCTCAGCATTTGCTGTTCGGTCTTTTGCACAAGATCGGCGAGTGTACGAATATTGGCATTTTTCAGGCAATTATATGAACGCACGGAAAGTTCAAGTTCTTCTACACTTTTAAGAAGATGTTCATTCAACTCAACCGGTTCTTCATCAAAAAAATCATCGCTGAAACCGGGATTTGTTTCTGTCTCAGCAGCAGCAGGCGCCACAGGCGGCTCTTCTTCTTCAGGCTCTTCTTCTTCAAAGGTAAAGAGGGATACATACTCATTGAGAATATCGGCAGCCTCTGTTACAGCCTTTTGAGGAGTGATACTGCCGTCAGTCCAGATCTCCATGATAAGCTTGTCATAATCCGTAGAACGGCCTACCCTGGCTGCCTCCACCCAGAAGTTCACTTTCTTGACAGGGGTGAAGATTGAGTCTACTGCAATTGTATCAATCGGCTGATCTTCCTTTTTATTTGCTTCCGCCGGAACATATCCTTTGCCTTTCGCCACTGTCAGTTCCATTGTAAAATCAACATCTTTCTCAAGTGTCACGATGTGTTGATCAGGAGTGAGCACATCTATCCGGTCTCCTGTGATGTCTTTCCCTTTAACCTCGGCAGGACCTTTAATATTAATCGAAACAACCTTTTCCTCATCAGCGTGCAGCTTGAATCCGAGCTGTTTTATGTTAAGCACCATATCGACTACATCTTCCTTTACGCCGGGCAAAGTGGAAAACTCGTGGAGCACTCCGGGAATCCTGACAGAAGTAACAGCAGCGCCCTCTATAGATGAGAGCAAAACCCTTCTCAGCGCATTTCCTAATGTAGTTCCAAAACCTCTCTCAAATGCTTCCGCATAGAGTTTGCCGTATGTATTTGTATGGCTCTCGGAATCAAAATTGATATTTTCAGGTAATTGAAAGCCTTTCTTCCTAAGATCCATTAAGCCTCCTTGCATAATGATTACACAGATTGTTTTTTATCTGTGTAATACCTTAATTTGATCGGTAAAATCATTTATATTATTTTGAATACAGCTCAACTATCAGTTGTTCCTGAACAGGAAGTTCAATTTCATCCCGCGAAGGATAATGAAGCATTTTACCCTTGAGATTGTTAACATCCATTTCCACCCAGGCGGGTAAACCTCTGTGCTCCATCCTCGAGATATTTTCTTCTATAACGCTAAGTTTCCTGCTTGCTTCTTTAAGGCCTATTATATCACCGGGACGGATCAGGCAGGAAGGAATGTTGACCCGCCTCTCATTTACAGTTACGTGACCATGTAATACAAGCTGTCTTGCCTGCCTGCGATTTGAGGCAAAACCGAGCCGGTAAACTACATTATCAAGCCTGCATTCCAGTAACTGCAAGAGGTTGCTTCCTGTAACACCCTGCTTCTTATCCGCCATATAAAAGTATCTCTTAAACTGCTTTTCAAGTAATCCGTAAGTCTCTTTAGCCTTTTGTTTCTCTCTCAGCTGCAATGCATAATCAGAGAACTTCCTCCTTCTCTGACCATGCTGGCCGGGAGCATATTTTCTTCTCTCAACCGCGCATTTATCGGTAAAACACCTGTCGCCTTTGAGAAACAGTTTTTCGCTTTCTCTTCTGCATAACCTGCAAAGAGCGTCTCTATATCTTGCCACTATACTCTTCTCCTTTTCCGGGGTTTCGTGCCATTATGAGGGACAGGAGTTACATCCTTGATATGATTTATTTCAAGACCTGCTGCCTGAAGCGCTCTGATTGCCGATTCCCTGCCCGCGCCGGGACCTTTTACATACACATTTATCTGCCGCATGCCGAAACCCTTTGCCTTTTTAGCAGCAGCATCGGCTGCTATCTGGGCGGCATAAGGCGTGCTTTTTCTCGAACCCTTAAATCCCTGAGAGCCTGCAGAAGACCATGTTACAACGTTACCGTTCTGGTCGGTAATAGTAATTATTGTATTATTAAATGTAGCCTGGATATACGCCTCTCCGGAATGTACTACCTTCTTTTCTTTTTTCCCGCCTTTTCTCTTCTTCTGTGCCATTAACTATCCCTTCTTCTTCATGCCACCGATAGCTTTCCGGGGGCCTTTGCGCGTACGGGCATTTGTGCTTGTCCTCTGCCCTCTCACCGGCAACTTCGATCTGTGTCTGAGACCTCTGTAGCTACCAATATCCTGAAGCCTTTTTATATTCATGGAAATTTCGCGTCTTAAGTCGCCTTCTACTTTACAGTCCCTGTCTATAACAGACCGGAGCTTTACACCTTCTTCATCAGTGAGATCCCTGGTTTTCTTATTCGGATCAACACCTGTTTCCTCTAATATCTTCCGGGAAATAGTTCTTCCAATGCCAAAAATCCTTGTAAGACTTATTTCCATACGTTCGTTTTTCGGTAAATCAACTCCTGCAATTCTCACTATATCTCCCCTTCTCCTTTGGTTATCTGCATAATCTGAATCTATTCAGCATATTCATGGTTCCCTTTTTTTTTCATTTCAATGGAAACTATCCCTGTCTCTGTTTATGTTTCGGATTGCTGCATATAACCCTGACTACACCTTCTCTCTTTATTATCTTGCACTTTGCACATATTGGCTTTACTGATGAGCGCACTTTCATATTCACCTCTTTAGAGTTATGAGTTTAGAGTTATGAGTTAAAAAATAGTTTTTAATCCTTAACTCTACACTCTTGACCCCAAACTCTCTACTTGAATCTATAGGTTATCCTGCCTTTGGTGAGGTCATAAGGCGACAGTGCGACTGTTACTTTATCTCCCGGCAATATCTTTATAAAATGCATTCGCATCTTACCGGAAACATAAGCAAGTATCCTCTGCCCGTTTTCAAGTTCAACCCTGAACATTGCATTGGGCAGATTTTCAAGGATTGTACCCTGAACCTCTATGGCCTCTTCTTTAGACATTTATAGAACTAATAATTATAATTATTCTTTATATTTTAGTCAATATTTCAAGTCCATTTTTTGTAATGGCTACAGTATGCTCAAAATGAGCAGATAAACTCTTATCTTTTGTAACGGCTGTCCAGCCGTCATTCAATATGACCACTTCCCAGTTGCCGGCATTTACCATAGGCTCAATAGCCAGCGTCATGCCGGGTAAAAGCCGGGGGCCCTCTCCGGGTTTGCCGAAATTGGGGACCTGCGGCTCTTCATGAAGCTCTCTGCCTATTCCGTGGCCCACAAAATTTCTGACTACTGAAAAACCCTCTGACTCAACATATTCCTGTATGGCAAACGACACATCAGAGAGCCTGTTTCCGGCAACTGATTTTTCCAATCCGGTTTCCAGTGCCTTCTCAGTGACTGAAAGCAGTTTCATGGCCTGATTATCCACTGAACCTACAGGTACGGTCACAGCGGCATCTCCATAAAATCCTTTATAACATACACCTATATCAAGACTGATAATATCACCGTTTCTCAATTTCGCAGAAGAAGGAATCCCGTGGACTACCTGCTCATTTATGGAAGTACATACACTTGCAGGATACCCTCTATATCCTTTAAAAGCCGGCTGTGCGCCTTTAGAAAGTATAAAAGATTCTGCAAATTCGTCCAGTTCCTTAGTCGCAACACCCGGAGCAATATTCCTTTTAATCCCTTCCAGCACTTCCGCTACAATCCGGCATGATTCCGCCATCCTTTTTATCTCATCGTCTGACTTAAGGACTATCAATGATTAATTCCATTATAACTGACTCTATCCGGTATCTTATCAGCTTCTCCTGCCCCGAACCTTGCCTTTTTTAAGAAATCCATCGTACGAGCGCGTCACAAGATGAGATTCCATCTGTGAAATCGTATCAAGTGCAACACCCACTACAATAAGTATGGATGTCCCTCCAAAATAAAAAGGCACGTTAAAATAACCCCGCATTATGTCAGGCAATATACATACAGCCGAAAGATATACTGCGCCTCCGAATGTTATTCTTGCAAGGACATGATAAATAAAATCAGCAGTCTTTTGCCCGGGTCTCACACCGGGAATAAATCCCCCGTATTTTTTGAGGTTATCTGCAATATCCACAGGGTTAAAGGTTATGGAAGTATAAAAATAACAGAAAAAGAAAATCATGCTGACATAAAGAATTGTATAAAATATCGTACCCGGAGTAATCTGTCTTGCTAATGCCTGCACCCAAGGGATCGCAATGAAGCCTGCTATTGTGGCAGGAAACATCATAATCGAGGATGCAAATATGGGGGGTATGACACCTGCTGTATTCACCTTGAGCGGCAGATGTGTGCTCTGTCCCCCGTAAACCTTTCTCCCGACCACCCGTTTTGCATACTGTACGGGAATCTTTCTCTGTCCGCGTTCTACATACACGATAATGCCTATAACGGCAATCATCATAACCACTATAAACAGCATTAATAAAATATGCAGCTCGCCGGCCTTCATGAGGGATACGGAACTGATAACCGCATTGGGAAATCCCGCAACAATACCGGCAAAGATTATCAGTGATATACCATTGCCGATCCCCCGTTCCGTAATCTGCTCTCCCAGCCACATCAGAAAGGCTGTCCCGGAAGTCATGGTAATCATAGTTAATAACCTGAACGGCCAGCCCGGATTCTGGACAAATGCCCCCTGGCTCATGCTTTCAATGCCGACGGCTATACCTATTGATTGAACGATACTGATCAGAACCGTTCCGTACCGTGTATACTGGGTGATCTTTTTCCTTCCGGCTTCACCTTCTTTTGCAAGCTTGCCGAGCGCCGGGATTACAACGGTAAGAAGCTGCAGTATAATTGATGCGCTTATGTAAGGCATTATTCCGAGCGCAAAGATAGTTGCCCTTGAGAGTGCGCCGCCGGAAAACATGTCAAAAAATCCCATGAGCGCCCCGCCCTTCTCCATGAGAAACTTGCTTAATTCCTCACCGTTGATTCCGGGGGTGGGTATATGCGCGCCTATCCTGTAGATGGCCAGAAGTGCAAGTGTAAACAGTATCCTGCTCTTGAGCTCGGCTATCCGAAAAACGTTTTGAAAGCTATTGACAATGCTCACACTATCTCTACGCTTCCCTGTGCCTTAATTATTTTTTCTTTTGCAGAAGCGCTGAAGGCATGGGCTTTTACTATGAGCGGCCTGGTGATCGCTCCGTTACCAAGGATTTTAATTCCGTCCCGGATCTTTTTTACTACTCCTTCTTTTAAAAGAAAGTCCGGCGTAATTGTGGATTCTGAAAGCCTGTCCAGGGTGCCGAGGTTTACAACTGAATATTCTTTCCGGAAGATATTTGTAAACCCGCGCTTGGGCAGTCTGCGCTGTAAAGGCATCTGGCCGCCTTCAAACCCGGCTTTTGTGCCCCCGCCGCTTCTTGATTTCTGGCCTTTATGCCCCCTGCATGAAGTCTTACCATGACCGGAGCCCGGACCTCTGCCGACTCTCTTTCTCTTTTTCCTGCTTCCGGGTACCGGTGCAAGGTCTGATAATCTCATCTATTCCTCCGCTGCCTCACCGACCTCAATCAGGTGAGAGATTTTGTGAATCATACCTCTTATTGATGGAGTATCTTTGTGAGTGACACTATGGTTAATCTTTCTTAAGCCGAGAGACCTGATAATTCTTCTCTGTTTCCCTGGCCTCCCTATCATGCTTCTTTTTAATGTTATCTTAAGTCTTTTCATTGGATACTCTCTTTTTCTCGTCTTCGGTTCTGCCGGTCCTCCTTGCAACACTTCCGGCATCTTTAAGCTTTAAAAGCCCGTCAATCACAGCTCTGACAGTATTAAAGGGGTTCCTGCTGCCTATTGATTTGGCGACAATATTGCGTACTCCCGCCACTTCCATTATTGCCCTTACAGGCCCGCCCGCAATAAGGCCGGTCCCGGGCCTGGCCGGCAGCATAACAACCCTGCCCGCACCATATATTCCGTTAATCCGGTGAGTTATCGTGCCGTTTTCAATCGGTATCTTTACCAATGCCCTTTTTGCCTGTTCAACAGCCTTCCTGATCGCCTCGGGAACTTCCTTTGCCTTTCCCTTACCGAATCCGACATGACCTTCCTCATCACCGACAACAACAAGGGCGCTAAAAGAGAAACGCCTTCCGCCTTTGACAACTTTGGCCACTCTATTTATATATATAACCTTATCTTTTAATAAGCCGAGACTCTCCGGGTCGATTCTACCCACCATACCTCCCCATATCAATTATCAATTATCAATTATCAATTGTTAATTGTTCATTATTAATTGTTCATTGTTAACTAAAACTCCAGGCCTCCCTCTCTAACTGCCTCAGCCAATGCCCTGATTCTTCCATGATAGAGATATCCACCCCTGTCAAAAACAACCTGTTTGATCCCTTTATCCAGCGCCCTCCTGGCAATCAATGAGCCTACTGTTTTGGCAGCTTCGATATTACCACCGGAACTGATCTTTTCCTTAAGCTCTTTATCTATACTTGAAGCTGCAACAATCGTTTTTCCGGCAAAATCATCAATTACCTGGGCATATATATGATTGAGACTTCTATATACATTAAGCCGCGGTCTTTCCGGCGCACCTCTGACCTTCTTTCTTACCCTGAAATGTCTTTTCTTTCTCGCACTCTCTCTACTTGAGCTCAAAATTCCTCCAACTAAATTTCCAGACAGAATATATAAAATTTAAATGATTTCGAGTCGTAATCTTTTGCTTATCCTTATCATCCTGCAAATCTTACTAAAATTTAATTAATAACCGCCCCTGCTATTTGCCGGCCTTTCCTACTTTAAGCTTGATAATTTCACCCGAATATCTTATACCCTTGCCTTTATAAATATTAGGCGATCTCAGTGAGCGAATATTCGCTGCAACCTGGCCGATCAACTGTTTATCTATTCCCTGAAGGGTTAATAGAGTCTGCTTTTTATCAACCTCCGCACTTATCCCTTCAGGCAATTGATACTCAACAGGGTGAGAATAACCAAGGGTAAAAGAAATTTTCCGGCCCTGCACCTGGGCCCTGTATCCTACCCCTGAAATCTCGAGCACCCGCCGGTATCCGGCACTTGTCCCGGCAACCATGTTTGCAATAATGCTTCTCGTTGTACCGTGCAATGACCTGAACTGTTTTGAATCAGACGGTCTTTCAACAACAATACTTTTATCCTGCATGGAAACTTTCATTCCCGCCGGGCTGTTCCATTTCAGTTCACCCTTCGGGCCTTTTACAGTTATGAGATCGCCCTGCAATTTCACATCAACGCCATCCGGCAGATTTATCGGGTTCTTACCTACTCTTGACATTTTATCTCCAAATCAAAAATTAAAAAAATCAACATGTAAAATCAAAAAAAATTATTTAATTAATCACCAGATATTACACAGAACTTCGCCGCCTACTCCTTCACGACGGCAGACTGTATCTGTTAATATCCCTTTAGATGTCGACAGGATAGCTATACCAAAACCTCCCATAACCTTTGGTATTTCTGTCTTATCCACATAAACCCGTCTTCCGGGTTTACTTATTCTCTTCAGACCGGTCAGACACTTTTCCTGACCGTTTAAATATTTTAAAGAGATCCTGATAATACCCTGTTTTCTGTCCCTCAAGACCTTAAAGCTTTTTATAAATCCTTTTTCTTTAAGTATCTTGGCTATTTCAATTTTCAGTTTTGAAGCAGGCACATTGACCTTTTCAAGTCTGGCCATATTGCCGTTCCTTATTCTTGTAAGCATATCTGCTACAGGATCAGTCATCATAATTGAATACCTCTACCAACTGGATTTTGTTACCCCCGGAATCTGGCCCTTTAAGGCGAGAGTCCTGAAGCATATTCTGCAAATGCCGAATTTCCTCAAATAACCTCTCGGTCTTCCGCATAAGCTGCATCTGTGATATCCCCGCACTTTGAATTTCGGCTCTCTCTTCTGCTTTGCTATAAGACTTTTTTTAGCCATTAAACATTCCTTTTAAAATTATCAATTTCCTTTTATCAGTTTCTAAAAGGCATTCCCAGGTATTTCAGCAACGCCTTGCCTTCATCATTCGTTCCGGCTGATGTAACAATAATTATATCCATTCCGTGAATACCGGCAACCTTGTCATAATCGATTTCCGGGAATATTATCTGTTCTTTTATTCCAAAGGCATAGTTACCCCTGCCGTCAAATGACTTTGCCGAAATCCCCTTAAAGTCCCTTATCCTCGGTAATGCAAGGCATATAAATCTGTCGAGAAAATCATACATCCTGTCTCCTCTTAAAGTAACCTTGCAACCTATCGGCATGCCTTCGCGGAGCTTAAAAGCTGCTATGGATTTTTTCGCCCGCGTAATAACAGGGGCCTGCCCGGTTATTGTCGCCAGCTCCCTGACTGCAGATTCCAGGGGCTTAATATCCTGGATAGCCTCTCCCATGCCGACATTAAGTACAATACTTTTGAGACGCGGAACCTGCATAATGCTTTTATAGGAAAAATCCTTCTGCAGATCCGGCACAACTTCATTTATATATTTCTCCTTTAACCTGACCATTTAATTAATCAATAACCTCCCCGCACTTCTTACAGGATCTGATCTTTTTACCGTTTTCGAGAACAGTGTTGCCGATTCTTGTCGGCTTATCGCACTTGGGGCAGACAAGCATAACATTTGACCTCCGGATCGGGGCTTCCCTGTCTATAATTCCACCCTGTGCAAATTGTTTGTTCGGTTTCATATGTTTTTTTATCATATTCAGACTCTCAACAACCAGCCTGTTCTTTTGCAGATCAACACTGAGCACTCTGCCCTTCTTGCCCTTTTCCTCACCGGTAATAACAAAGACCGTATCATTTTTCTTTATACCTAAACCCATTTTTCTCCTCTGAATACTGCTGACAATTAAATAACCTCCGGAGCGAGCGAAACAATCTTCATGAACTCTTTCCACCTGAGTTCTCTTGCTACGGGACCGAATATCCTTGTGCCTACGGGATCCCCTTCTGCATTTATAAGAACCGCTGCATTCTGGTCAAATCTGATATATGAGCCGTCAGGTCTTTTTAATGCCTTCCTGGTTCTGACAACTACGGCCTTTGCAACAGTGCCCTTTTTGACATTCGCATTCGGCTCAGCTTCCTTGACAGTAACGACTATCCTGTCACCGATCCTGGCATATCGCCTGTGGAAACCACCCAGCACTTTTATACACAGCACCCTTTTGGCCCCGGAATTATCTGCGACTTCTAAAACACTCTCCTGTTGAATCATTCGCTTCCTCTTCTAACAATATCGAGCACTTTCCATCTCTTGTCTCTGCTTACAGGCCTTGATTCAATAATCGAGACCTTGTCGCCTTTTTTACACTTATTTTCTTCGTCATGTGCTTTAAATTTTGAAATTTTCTTGATCGTCTTTTTGTACATCGGATGCTGTGTCAGCCTGGTCACGGCTACTACAACCGTCTTATCCATCCTGTCGCTTATAACATCACCTGTATAAATTTTCTTTGGCATTTGTCTTTCCTGTTTTTCCAAGTAGCCGCAGGCGTTAGCCTGCGCATTATCGCAACCTGAAGGTTACGGCTACTTTACTTGCTTTTTTTCTTTTCGTTTATTACAGTTAACACCCTGGCTATGTCTTTCCTGACCTGCCTGATCCACAGAGGATTTTCTATCTCGCCGGTTACCTTCCGGAATCCCAGATTAAAAAGTTCCTTTCTGAGGTCTGTCTCTTCCTGCCTCAGTTCTTCAATTGTCAATGTCCTTAATTCTGATGCTCTTTTCATTTATCCCATTCTCTTTACAAATTTGACGGCGATTGAGAGTTTGTGAGACGCCAGCCTGAGCGCTTCCTTTGCAACGTCTTCGTTAACACCTGCCATCTCGTATAAAATTTTTCCCGGTTTTACGACTGCAACCCATGATTCAGGTGAGCCCTTGCCTTTTCCCATTCTCGTTTCAGCGGGCTTTTTGGTCAAAGGCTTGTCAGGGAAAATTCTTATCCAGACCTTGCAGCCCCTCTTCACATGTCTTGTTATTGCAATCCTTGCCGCCTCTATCTGACGGTTGGATATCCAGCCCGGTTCCAAAGCCTTAAGCCCATACTCACCAAAGGATATATCCGAACCACGATAGGCCTTACCAGTCATGCGGCCCTTTTGCATCTTCCTGAATTTTACCTTTTTAGGCATTAACATAATTGCTTTCCCTCTTAAACTGCAGCTTCACTGCCGGCACTCTGAATTGCCGGCTCCTGCAATATATCACCTTTATATATCCAGACCTTAACCCCGATTCTTCCATAGGTCGTCTTTGCCTCAGCCAATCCATAGTCAATGTCGGATCTGAATGTATGCAGGGGGACCCTTCCCTCCCTGTACCACTCCGACCTTGCTATTTCAGCGCCCGCAAGACGTCCCGCGCATCCGACTTTGATCCCGAGAGCGCCAAAGCGCATTGAAGATGCAACGGCTTTTTTCATGGCCCTTCTGAATGCAATCCTTTTTTCAAGCTGAAGCGCAATATTCTCTGCTACCAGTTGAGCGTCTAATTCGGGCTTCCTGATTTCCTTGATATCTATGCTCATCTCTTTCCCTGTGATCTTCTCAAGCTGTTTTTTCAGCTTCTCAACTTCAGCGCCTTTCTTGCCGATAATAATTCCCGGACGCGCAGTATGTATTGTGGCTTTTATTTTCTGCCCTGTTCTTTCAATCTCGACTTTGGGGACACCTGCATGAAAGAGATTCCCCTTAACGTACTTCTGTATGGCCAGATCCTCATACAACTGTTCTTTATAATTCTTCCTGGCAAACCATTTCGAATCCCATGTTTTGATAATGCCCAGTCTAATGCCTATCGGATGTGTCTTCTGCCCCAAAATCTACCTCCATTTAAATATCCACACACTTCATAAATTAATCGGCTTTTAATCAATACATTAATATCCTTATATTATTCGTGTCATCTGCGTAATCTGCGGATTATTCTACTCCTCCAGAATTACCGTTATATGGCTTGATCTTTTCCGGATCGTGTCTGCTCTGCCCATGGCGCGCGGTTTCATTCTCTTCATGGTCGGCCCCTGATCCACAAAAACCCTTGATACCTTCATGGATTCGGGGTCTGCTACTTTTTTCTGCTCTGCATTAGCCATTGCAGACTTTAAAATCTTGGCAACGATTTTACTGCCTCTGTGAGGAAGAAATTCAAGGTTAATCATGGCATCGCCGGCCTTTTTACCTTTAATAAGGTCGGTTACCCTCCTCACCTTTCTCGGTGATATTCTTGCGTATTTTAATATGGCTTTTGATTCCATTGTCAAATTTACCTCTGACCCTTATCTGCCTTTTTCCTTTTTATCTCCGGAGTGGGACCTGAATGTCCTTGTTGGTGAAAACTCCCCGAGTTTGTGTCCCACCATGTTTTCAGTTACATAAACAGGGATAAATTTCCTGCCGTTGTGAACTGCCAGCGTATGGCCGATAAATTCAGGAATTATTGTAGATCTCCTTGACCATGTCTTGATAACATTCCTCTCATTCCTCTCATTCATCAGAAGAATTCTCTTCATCAATTTTTCATCTACGTATGGCCCTTTTTTTAAAGATCTTGGCAAAACTTTTCCTCCCTAAAAATTCCTGAGACTCCGGCTATTATTAATTTTTATTTTGATTTTCTTCGCCTGACAATAAACCTGTCCGTTTTTTTGTTTTTTCTCGTCTTCTTACCTTCCGGCTTACTCCATGGAGAAACAGGAGGTCTTCCGCCTGAGCTTTTACCTTCACCGCCGCCGAGCGGGTGGTCAACAGGGTTCATGGCTACACCTCTTACATGGGGCCTCTTGCCGACCCACCTGTTTCTGCCTGCCTTGCCCACGGATATATTTTCCCAGTCCACGTTTCCTATCTGACCGATTGTGGCTGTGCAGCCGGACGGCACAAAACGAACTTCAGTTGAAGAGAGTTTTAACTGGCACATTTTTTCGTCCTTGGCAACAAGCTGTGCATAAGCGCCGGCGCTCCTTGCTATTTTACCACCCTGTCCAGGCCTGAGTTCTATATTATGAATGATTGTACCAAGCGGTATATTTCTTACAGGAAGGGCATTACCGACTTTTATTTCAGAGTCCGGGCCGGAGACCAGGGAATCACCCACCTTTACTCCCAGCGGCGCTAATATATATCTTCTCTCTCCGTCCATATATTTCAGCAAGGCAATGCGGGCTGACCTGTTGGGATCATATTCTATGGTTTCGACTGTGCACGAAACATTTAATTTATCACGCTTGAAATCTATTATCCGGTACGCCCGCTTATGACCACCGCCCTTCTGCCATGCGGAAATGCGTCCAGAGTTGCTCCTGCCGCCCTTCTTTTTAATCGGCCTCACAAGGGGCTTATACGGCTTTGATGCGGTTATCTCCGAAAAATCGGAACCGCTTCTGAAACGACAACCCGGTGATGTTGGTTTAAACTTTCTTATACCCATTTATACACCTTCAACAAAATCCAGTTTTTCTCCTTCTTTAAGAGTCACTATGGCCTTCTTCCAGTCCGGCCTTTTACCTTCATATCGCCCCATACGTTTTTTCTTGCCTTTATAGTTCATTGTTGAGACCCGGGCCACTTTCACCTTGAATATCTCTTCAACAGCTCTTTTTATCTCTATCTTGTTAGAGCTCTTTGCTACTTTGAACAAAACCTTATTGTCGGTCTCCTTCATTAAAGTTCCTTTTTCCGTCAGCATAGGCCCGACAATGACTTCGTATGTGTTTCTCATCCCAGATACGCCTCTTTCATTCTTTCAACAGCATCCCTGGATATCAGGAGCTTTTTGTGTGAAAGTATTGCATAAACATTCAGCTCATTTACGCGTGCAACATTGACTGCCGGTATATTGCGCGCCGCCAGCTCAAGGGCAGCATTCTTTTCAGGCACGATTATCAATACATTATTTTTCAGTCCAAGACTGTCCAGCAGTCCTTTAACCGCCTTTGTTCTGGGCTCCGTGATAGTTAAGTCATCTATAACTATGACCTCGCCGTCTGCATACTTGGCGGAAAGAGCGGAACTGAGGGCTGTCCATTTTACCTTCTTCGGCAGTTTATATGAATAGTCTCTTGGCCGGGGGCCAAAAACCGTTCCTCCCCCTTTCCATAAGGGAGACCTGATGCTGCCGGCCCTTGCCCTGCCTGTGCCTTTCTGTTTGTAAGGTTTCCTGCCGCCGCCCCGTACAAGGCCTTTTGTTTTGGTTGAAGCAGTGCCCTGTCTTTTATTTGCAAGATGATTGCGCACAACTTCATGGAGCAGTCCTTTGTTGATATCTACCCCGAATATATCATCGGGCAGGTCTGCCTTGCCGACAGATTTATTTTCATTATTTATAATTTCTATCTGAGCCATCAGTTTTCTTTAGCGGCAACAGGAGATTTGGATTTTATTATCAAATAACCACCGTTTGCACCCGGCACCGCGCCTTTCACAAGCATTAAATTCTGCTCTTTTCTTACGTCAAAGATTTCAAGATTTTTTACGGTTACCCTTTCATCACCCATATGACCGGGCAATGCCGTATTTTTCCAGACCCTCGATGGATATGAGCTCTGGCCGATAGAACCGGGAGCCCTGTTAAACATAGAACCGTGAGAGCCGGGACCGCCTTTGTAATTATGCCTTTTCATGACACCCTGGAAACCTTTCCCCTTTGAGGTGCCTGTAATTGCCACCTTGTCGCCGCTGGAAAAAATATCAACGGTAATATTATCCCCGGCATTAAAACCTTCCACCTGCATCTCTTTTAAAAAACGGAAGGCAGGAGATGATGTCTTTTTAAAGTGTCCCTTCATAGGCTTTGTAATATTCTTTTCTTTTCTTATCTCATCAAAACCCACTTGCAGGGCTTCATAGCCGTCTTTATCTTTTTCCTTTTTCTGCACCACCCTGGCCGGCCCTGCTTCTATAATCGTGACCGGGATAAGACGGCCGTCTTCCGTGAACACCTGGGTCATTCCTAATTTCTTTCCGAGTATGCCTTTCATAGCTTTATCTCTACATCCACTCCTGCTGCAAGATCCAGTTTCATAAGGGCATCAACAGTCTGAGGCGTTGGATCAAGTATATCCAGCAGTCTCTTATGAGTTCTGATCTCAAACTGCTCCCTTGATTTTTTATCTACATGCGTAGACCTGAGAACAGTTATCTTATTTATTTTAGTCGGCAGCGGCACAGGCCCCGAGATTCTTGCGCCTGTCCTTTTTGCCGTCTCAACGATCTCCTTTACAGACTGGTCAAGCAGCCTGTGATCGTATGCCCTTAAATTTATTCTTACCTTTTCGTTCATTTTCCCTTTTTTCGTTTTTCGTGACGTTGTCCGTGTCGGTTATATATCTTCACGGCCACGAATTGCAGACACGCCTCTGGTTTTTTACTCAATAATTTCAGTTACCACTCCTGCTCCTACTGTCCTGCCTCCTTCTCTTACTGCAAACCTCAGCTCCTTCTCCATTGCTATCATCGATATCAGCTCTATCTCCATTGTCACATTATCTCCGGGCATCACCATCTCTACTCCCTCAGGCAGCTTTGCCACTCCTGTCACGTCCGTTGTCCTGAAGTAAAACTGCGGACGGTATCCATTGAAAAACGGCGTGTGCCGCCCTCCTTCTTCTT
>BDSY01000012.1 GCA_002897895.1 bacterium BMS3Abin06 | reverse complement strand
TTTTTTGAATGCTGTAATAGCAAGGCTATTTCTTAAAATTATAGCATTTGGTGGGTTTATTGTAAAGCTTTATGGTGACTTCTATTTTGCCATTTTAGCTGTTGAATCTTTTGGGACACGGCACTAGGAGACCACCATTCATTGTCCGATGCAATATAGTCAACATATAATGCAAATTGTCTAGCCTTTTCTTTTGCGCTAGAAAAGTTTTTGTCATAAATAAGTTGTTCCCAAAAAATGTCACCTGCACTTTTACTAAATTCAGTACAGATCTTGTGAGAATATCCCAGTGCATCTTTTATTTCATGGCTTCTGAATTGTTTCCATAGTTTTTTCCACTTCTTTTGGTCTCCACTTGAAATAGAAGCCATTTTTCTTAATATCTCTATCTTTCCCGCCTCCTGCATAGACATGAGTAATAGAGATAATGCTCTAGGATATCTTTGTGACCGTCTTAATATTTGAGCATCTAAAAACAATTCTTTAGCATTCTCCAAACAGCAGCTTATTCCGCCTACTATTTGATCAATTGTAATGCGTCCATTATATTTATCGAATAATATTTTCGTCTCTTCCATGTTTATTTTATTCTTGACCTACATTTTAATATGCGAAGTTCGCTTTTCCCGGCTTTTCTATATACCTGTCAAAAGTAACAGTTTCATAACTGATTACAATTACAGTAAACTTGTCCTGATGATATTCGCATTTGCTCTTTATTACCAGGATATACGAAGTTTCTTTTTGCTGGCTTTTTTGTCATTTTGGCGGATATGTAATGAAAAATAAAGTTTTACCTGAGTTTCAGGAGTATCTGCGTACCAAGAGCGTTTTTCACGAAAAGTATATCCGATTTTATGCCCATTGGGCAAGTAAATTCTTATCTTTTTCAAAAAGCAACGGGCATCTCAGTTACGTCTTACAGGTTCAGAAGTTTTTAGATTTTTTGAAGACACAAAAGAACATCAACGACTGGCAGGTTAAACAGGCGTTGGAAAGCTCTCAGCTATTAGCAGTCAGCAATCAGCCAAAAAATATGAAGGAGAACAACATGAAAGACTTTCGAGAACTTAATGTTTGGGAAAAGGTAACTACTCAGGTGCAAAGTGGCAAAGGCACATAGGCACAAAGGGTTACAGCAATACAAGAAAAGTTTTCATCCTTTTTTTCACTATGTGCCTTTGTGCCTACCTGAATACTTACGGGGAAAAAGTCATCTATTGCCGAGTGATGCGGAAGGAGTAGAGATACGGAACTTGCGCGGTTTCTTGATGTATGGGAAATTATATATCCACAGATTTCACAGATTACCCGGATTTTTTCTTCCTGCTCTCTGCTTTTAACATTTGTGTCATCTGCGTAATCTGTGGTTCATGGTTACATATCAGGACAATGCTTTTAATGTCTCTTCAAGTGACTTTGTATCTTCAACATTCAGAATTTTGACATTCCCTTCAATTCTCTTTATGAGACCCTTTAAAACCGTTTTCGGGCCGACCTCTATAAAGGTATCTATTCCGTTTTCAACCATCACCTTAATGGAATCTTCCCACAAAAGAGGATTATTGAGCTGACGCACTAATGAATCTTTAATTGCATCCGGTTCCTTTAAAAAAAGCGCATCCGCATTGTTTACTATCGGTATCCCGGCTGGTTTAAATTCCATGCTGTTAAGTAATCCGGAAAGTTTATTTGAAGCCTCTTCCATAAGTTTGCAGTGTGAAGGGGCTGATACTGCCAATGGCACTGCCCTTATGGCACCTGCATCTTTAGCAAGCTTTATTGCCTCCTCAACAGCAGCCTTTTCTCCTGCAATAACTACCTGGCCGGGACAATTAAAGTTAGCGGGTGCTGCATATCCGGAATCAACCGAACTGCATATTTTATTTACAGCTTCTCTGTCAAGACCCAGAACAGCGGCCATCAATCCCTTGCCTTCAGACACTGCATCCTGCATGAACCGCCCTCTTTTTTCAGTGAGTTTAACGGCGTCTCTGAATGAAATAACTCCGGCAGCGACAATTGCAGAATATTCTCCGAGACTATGACCGGCTGCATAAAGCGGGGTTATTCCTTTTAAGGAAAGAACTTTATATGCTGCATAACTTGCAGTTAAAAGAGAGGGTTGGGTTCTGAAGGTTTTATTCAGTTCTTCCCGGGGGCCGTTAAAACTGAGGTCAACAACATCGTATCCAAGGGCATCGGATGCTTCTTTATATATATCTTTGACCTCTTCAAAGTTGTCATAGAGGTCCTTACCCATACCGACATATTGTGAACCCTGACCGGGGAATACGAAGGCAAGCCTTCGGGAGACGGTGATGCGGTGACGCGGTGACGCGGTGACAGACTTAGTTTCAGTCATTCGTACAACTCCTCTGTATTATTTTCCACCCTCCGGATATGGTTGTCGTTTTATCGTCCAGTCAGAAGCCTCTCTAATCATTTTTACTATTTGACCAATAATCCGGTTGTATCTCTTTTCAAGATCTGATGCTAAAGGTGTCTCCATATAGCTGCATTTTTCAGAAAACTCAAGCCATACCTGCGTCTCTGCCGCTTCGCTCTCTGCATCACTCATTTTTGCTATAAATGCCGCTTCATACCTTCTTTTTCGCCAGGCTTCTGCAATATTGGCACATACTGATCTTGAAGAACGTCTTATCTGGTCAACAAGGGAATATCTTTCTTCAACAGGAAACGATTTAGTGATTTCAAATATTTTCATTGCAGTTTCTACAGCATTCTGATAAACCCGAAGGTCTTTATATGTTCTAATGTGTTCAGCCACTTCCCTGTCCTGCGGTTTTTTTCACCGTTTCCCCGCTTCACCGTTTCTCCGCGTCTCCTTTATCTTTTTGATGAGCAGAGGAATAATTTCAAACAGGTCACCGACTATACCGTAAGTAGCAATATTAAAAATCGGGGCTTCCGGATTTTTGTTTATCGCAATGATTATGTCTGAGGATTGCATGCCTACAAGATGCTGAACAGCGCCTGAAATACCGCAGGCAATATACACTTTTGGATTTACCGTCTTTCCGGTCTGGCCGACCTGGTGGCTGTATGGAATCCAGCCTTCATCAACCGCAGCCCGTGATGCGCCGACAGATCCGCCTAATGCCTCTGCAAACTCTTCAAGCATTTTATAACCTTTTTCACCGCCAATGCCTCTTCCGCCTGCCACGATAATATCAGCCTCATGCAGGTTTACACTAATCCCGGAGACTTCTTTGACAAATTCCAGCACCTTTGTTCTGGAAACCGGATTTTCCACTTTAACATGCACAATCTCCCCTCTTCTATTTTCATCATACTCCCCTCTTTTCATCACGCGCGGTCTCACAGTTGCCATCTGAGGTCTGTAATCCGGACAGAAAATAGTAGCCATAATATTTCCGCCGAATGCCGGCCTTATCTGCAGGAGATTTTTTGTCTCTTTATCTATCTCAAGTGAAGTACAGTCTGCCGTAAGCCCTGTTCTGAGTTTCGCAGCCACCCTCGGGATAAAAGACCTGCCGATGGGGGTTGCACCTGCAAGCACAATGGATGGCTTATATTCATTAATGACCTGTGCAAGCGCTCCACTGTAAGTATCGTCATTGAATTTCTCAAGACCGGAATCACTGCACAATAATACCTTGTCGGCTCCCCATCTTATAAGCTCCTGCGCTTCTGATTCCCCTGCGCCCAAAAGAACTGCCAGCAGTTGTGTCCCGATTTCATTTGAGAGTTTCCTGCCGATGCCGAGAAGTTCATAAGAAACAGATGCGACCTTCCCTTCCCTCTGCTCGGCAAAAACCAGTACATCCTTATAATCTGTAATTTTTTGTCTCTGTTCCGTGTTCCGTATTCCCGTTTCTGTCTCAATTATCGCTCCCTCGGGACAGACGGGCAGGCATGTCATACATGCATTGCAATACTCATTTATATACGCCTTGCCGTCTTTAAACTCGATGGCATCAAAAGGGCAGGAATCCAGACAGGTTTCACATCCTGTACACTTGTCGGGTTTAACGATTACAGACATTTGATTTCCCTCAGCTCTTTTATCAGATTATCCACCTGCTCTTCAGGTGTTCCTTCGATCATCTTTCTCTCAGCTTTTATTTCTGGAGCAAAGATGTTCCTCACCTGCGTAGGAGAACCTTTAAGCCCCAGACTGTTCTCATCAGCTTCAATATCCGCCATTCCCATCTTTTTTATCTCAGCCTTTTTTGCAGCCATTTTACCTTTCAAAGAAGGCATGCGGGGCTGATTTAATTCTCTGACAACTGTAAGCAAAACAGGCAGAGAGGATTCGACAATATCATACCCTTCATCCATCAGGCGTTGCACCCTTATTGTCTTATCCGTTACTTCTTGTATTTTTTTTACATAAGAAATATGGGGGATATCAAGAAATTCCGCTGTTTCAGGGCCTACCTGTGCCGTATCTCCGTCTATTGCCTGCTTGCCGCAAAAAACTATATCAGCGCCGAGTTTTTTAATTGCCCGTGCAAGTGTATATGACGTTGCCCATGTATCTGACCCGGCAAAAGCCTTATCTGAAAGCAGCACTGCTTCATCAGCACCCATAGCAACGGCTTCTCTTAAAGAACTTTCTGCCTGCGGCGGCCCCATTGTCAAAACCGAAACCTTGCCTCCGAGTTGTTCCCTGATCTGTATCCCCGCTTCAAGGGCATGCAGATCAAAAGGATTAATAATACTCGGCACACCTTCTCTCATAAGAGTATTTGTCTCCGGATTAATCCTGATCTCAGCTGTATCCGGCACCTGTTTTATGCAGACAATAATATTCACTGTTTATTATCCTCCGAAATTTGAAGAAAAAAATTACAGGCCAAAATCGAGTGGATATTATACGATATTGAGTTTATATAGGTAAAGAAGCACCCAGCCGGGCTTAGGTTATTGGGGTCAAACAGTTCAAGGGCAGCATAATAAACAAACGTTTTGTGGAAAGAAATATAGAACTTGCAATTGAACAAATGATCGATATTTGCAGGCATCTTGTAAGCGGACTTGATTTAAGCGAACCGGAAACATATGCCGACTGTCTTGATGTCATAGCGCAAGCAGGGGTTTTGTCCAGGGAAAATCTTGATACATTCAAGGCTATGGTACGATTCAGAAATATGCTAATTCATATCTATGATGGAGTAGATGATACAATTACATTTGAAATTTATAAAGACCGATTAAATGACTTCATGATTTTTATTAAGGAGATAAGAAGCTATTTAAAGCGGGAATAACTATCAAGCTTGAATGCGTATTCAGACCTTTTTCACAAATTTCCCCTCATGAGAACCGGCTTTATAAGCGGCATTACAAAGTTGATATATTGTCTTACTTTGTAAAATTTGCTTTACATGATATAATAAGTAAAGTAAATATTGTAATGGAGGAATATTATGAGTTTTGCTACAATTTCATCAAAAGGACAAATAACACTTCCTTCCAACATAAGAAACAAGCTTGACATAAGACCTAAAGACAAGGTTGAAATTATTGTAAGGGGTGAAGAAATCGTTTTAAGGTCTGTCCCCTCTTTCAGGGCATTAAGAGGAAGTATTCACAAAAAAAGAGGCTCTGCACACAGGGCAATGGAAGCTGCCGTTTCAAGGCATGTGATGGAAGAAGAGTGAAGAAATACTTTGTTGATACAAACGTATTTATGCGGTATCTTCTCAATGATGTCCCTGAACATGCAGACAGGGTTGAAAAAATTTTAGATAAAGCTGAAAAAGGAAAGATACGCCTTGTTACAGGACCTCCCGTGTTTTTTGAACTGGCATGGACATTGAAATCATTCTATGAGATGAAAAAGAATGAAATATATAAATGTCTGTTAAGTATTGCCGGTATTCCGGGCCTTGAAGTTACTGATATCGATGTCATTACAGAGTCGTTAGAGGTTTATAAAGAACATCCCGTAGAATTTTCAGATGCATATATATCAGTATTATCAAAGAAACTTAATACTGACGGGGTAATAACTTTTAATAAAAAGCATTTCGATAAGCTTGATGTAACTTTGTATTCAATATGACAGCAGCAACAATCTGCTATCCGGGCTTAGTCTTGTGATAGTCCTGAAGTGATTTTGCCAGACTTTTTACGAGAACATCAGTATTGCTTTCAGAACTATTGCGCATTACTTATTCTGTTGACCTCTATTTAAAGCGGGAATAACTATCAAGCTTGAACACCGATTTTCACAGAGGGATAACAGGGATAGAAAAACCACATCCATATATCAGCTTTGAAGCTTGTATCCGGTATCCTGTATCCTGTATCATTTAAATCATGTCTTCCTACGACACTACCCTTGATGAGATAAGAGACAGGATCGATATTGTTGATTTAATATCCGAGTACGTCCACTTAAAAAAGACAGGGCAGAACTGGAGAGGCCTCTGCCCGTTTCATACCGAAAAAACCCCATCCTTTACCGTCAGTCCGGCAAAACAGATATATCACTGCTTTGGATGCGGGAACGGTGGTGATATCTTTACCTTTCTGGTCCGCTATGAGAATCTCGCATTTCCGGAAGCCCTGAGAATGCTTGCCAAAAGGGCGGGTGTAACGCTCCGGGTATCTCAGAAAGATCCCGTGAAAACCGGGGAAAAAGAGATACTGCTTAATATGCACAAAGACGCCCTCGTTTTTTTTCAGCAAAATCTTGAAAAAAACACAAAGGCGACAGGATATCTCAAGGGGCGGGGGATAGATAGTGATGTACGGAAACTCTTTTCTTTAGGATATGCCCTTAACTCATGGAATGGCTTATTGAATTATCTTACACGTAAAGGCTATAAGCCCGATGCAATTAAACGATCCGGGCTTGTTACCCAGGGTTCAAAGGGGCTTTATGATATTTTCAGAGACAGGATAATCTTTCCTATTTATGATTTGAAATCGGATGTTATTGCCTTTGGAGGGAGATCGATTGACGGCTCTGAACCGAAATATCTGAATTCCCCTGAAACGCCTGTCTTTAACAAACGCAAAATCCTTTACGGACTTGACAGGGCAAAAGACTCGATAAAAAATACCGGATATGCCCTGTTTATGGAAGGTTACCTTGATGTCATAACCGCGCATATTTATGGTTTTACAAATGCGGTTGCTCCGCTAGGCACGGCTTTTACGCAGGAACACGGGAAATTAATAAAGAGGTTTGTGGAGGATGTGATAATTGTTTTTGACGGCGATGAGGCAGGCATGAAGGCAGCCGGGAATGCCGCTGACATACTGCTGGAAAGCGGCCTGAATGTAAAGATTCTCTCATTTCCCGGCAAAGAAGATCCTGACAGCTTTTTAAGGGAAAAAGGTAAAGAGGCGTTTCAGGGTCTGCTCGAAAACCCTTTGTCAATTATTGACTTTCTTATGCTCCGGAAAGAGGATAAACGTTTGATAGCCCGCAAGGCAATCGGGACAATCTCTAAAGTGCCGGATAGTGTTCTGCAAGGATATTATGTAAAAATGCTTGCAGAAAAGCTCGGGATTAACGAGTTATTTATTATAGAAGAATTAAAGAAGACAAGAAAACAACAGAGAAGCGGTTATAAAACTGCCTCTCCCGGGACCCAACCGAGACCAAAACCATTAGATTTAGAAGTTTTCATAATCAAGCTGATACTTCAATTACCCGAAAAATCTAAAGAAATTTCTGATGCACTTTCATTGGAAGATTTTAAAGATACGACTATCAGGGCAATATTTAAAAGAATCAGGGAAGGCACAACAAATTTTAATAAATTGCTTTCAGAATCTGAAGCTGAAGAAAAAGACCTTCTTGCAGAGATTTCTTTTAAAGCTGATTTTGAAAATCCCGATAAGGTACTTGAGGACTGCATTAAACGGTTTCAAGAAAACAGGCGTAAGATATTAGTTCAGGAGATTGATAGTAAAATAAAAGAGGCGGAATTAAAAAAAGATTTTGCTCTTGTGAAACGGCTTCGGGCGAAGCAGATTCAGGTGGAGCGGCAGAAACTTTTAAAACCAGGAAAATAAAGATAGTCCCCCGATAAAAAACATTTCCAAAGAGGGGAACTTTATATTTGAATTCCTTAAATTACTTTGCAAAGCCCTGCAATTAAGACTAAAATAAAAGTATGAAAAAAGACCCGTTTATGCAGAAGTCATATGCTGTTGAAACGGGAAAGCTCCACCTCCCCTGCCCTCACAGCGACAGGACCGGCATTAACATTCACGTAGTAATAAAAGACGGTTATTGCTATCGCTCAGAGCAGTGCATGGTTATCTGGTGCAAGTTTAACCGCCTCCAGACCGACCTCGATGCCTTTCTTTCTTTGATCTGGTAAAGAAGACATTATAGTTTTTTACAGATTGATTCCCGTTATCTGAATTGAGCGGCCGTACCGGAAAAAAACTCCGAGGAACGGAGTTTTTTCGATAGTAAATAGGTCAGGTGTTTATCAAGCAGCCCGGAAAGTCCGGAGAGTGTTTCCCTGCCCGGTTTGAGGCGGTTTGAGATATTAATCGGCCACTCGATGCTGTGTGTATAAAAGTGAATGACTTTGTTATTAATCCGCATAAACGGTTTTCCCGCCCTGTCAGGGGTTACAGCGCATTTAGTGCAAAGCGTTGTTCCGGAATCCGGGTAAAAATCAAGGCTTTTCTCCCCACACTTTCCGCAGCCTTTCAGCCTGGGGGCATAGCCTATCACTGCAAGCAAACGAATCCGGGTGATCAGATGCAATGCATCTTTTAGCTCGTGTTCCGATGATTTTACGATATGCAGTATATTAAGGAAAAAGGAGAAGAGTCTTTTATTTGGAATGCCCACAGGCGTGAGCGAAATAAGTATCTCAACAAGTTTTGATATGTTGACGAAATCCCGGTAATTTTCCCTTATCTGCCGGAATGAGTCGGCAATGTCGGACTGGGTGATTCTGGGTAATGCCTGCTCTTTTCCCCAGAGAGATATTTTTGCATGTGTCAGCGGTTCAAGACTGCTTCCGAATCTGCTCTTTGTTTTTCTCGGGCTTTTGGCAAATGCGTTGATTATTCCTTTATCAGAGGTCAGGTAGGTGGCAATCAGGTCGGCTTCGCCGTATTTTTGAGTTTTAAGGACTATGCCTTCTGTTCTTGTAAGCACCTTGGTTTTACGGCCGGTTACATGATGTTCCCGAAATCTTCAGGCTTCAGTTTTTTCAGCCAGTCTTCGAGTTCGTCATTATTCTTGTGCTCTATGACCTGTTCATCTACAAATATCGGGGCGTTTATTCTTATTGCAACTGCGATTGCGTCGCTCGGCCTTGAGTCAATCGGAATTTCCGATCCATCCCCTTTGTCTATATAAATGCCTGCATAATATGTATTGTCGACAATTTCGGTAATCACGACTTTGGTTACCTTCATATTGATGCCGGTGATAACATTTTTTATGAGGTCGTGGGTCAGGGGACGGGGTGTAACTATTTTCCCGAGGGCAAGGGCAATGGAATCCGCCTCCGGTTTGCCTATCCATATCGGCAGTGTGTTGTTGCCGTTGATTTCCTTGAGAAGCAGTATATACATGTTGCTCCTTGGATCAAATAACAGCCCTTCTATCTTCATCTGTTTGAACAAGTAAGCGCCCCTTTTTAATAAAAGTAATTTAAATATCATACCTCATTAGCCGGACTTTTTGCTATATACCATACGGTTAAAATAAAGGGGGAAGGCAAAGAGGTGGAGCGATAAAAGATGAACGAAAAATTTATATGTTAACGACCATTAATCCAGGTGTTTATTATTCAAGCTTCCCGAGGGCTTCTTCGATCCTGTCAAGGCCTTTTTTGATGTTGTCCATGGATGTTGCATATGAGAGGCGTATGTACCTGTCATCACCAAAAGCCGATCCGGGGACGAGCGCAACTTTTGCCTGTTCGAGAAAATAAGTGGACAGTTCGAGAGAGTTGTTTACCTGGGTATCATTGAACTTTTTCCCGAAGTGGGCAGACACATTCGGAAATGCATAAAAAGCCCCTACAGGTGTCTTGCATGAAACGCCATTCATAGCATTAAGACGTGCGACCATGTACTTCCTTCTTTTATCAAATTCAGACAGCATTTTCCGTATAAAATCCTGCGGGCCCGTCAGGGCTTCAACAGCGGCTTTCTGGGAAATTGATACCGCATTGGATGTGGACTGGCTCTGGATATTGGTCATGGCTTTGGTAATATCCCGGGGGCCGGCGGTAAACCCGATCCTCCAGCCGGTCATGGAGTGGGACTTGGACAGCCCGTTTACTACAACAGTCCTCTGTTTTATCTCCTCGCCGAGAGAGGCAATACTTACATGCCTGAATCCTTCGTAAACGAGTTTCTCGTAAATCTCATCAGAGATAATATAGAAATCATGCTCAACGGCAATTTCAGCTATTTTTTCAAGGCTCTCCTTATCATAAGCAAGTCCTGTCGGGTTGGAGGGGCTGTTGAGAATAAGCGCTTTGGTTTTACCTGTCAGTTTCTCCCTGAGAATATCCGGTTCTATCATAAAAGATTTTTCTTCCCCGGTTTCAACTATAACAGGTACGGCGTCATTCAGTAACACCTGGTCAGGATAGGTAACCCAGTAGGGAGCCGGTATTATAACTTCATCCCCGGGGCCGAAGAGGGCCTCGGCAATGTTATAAAGACTGTGCTTGGCCCCGCATGAGACAAGGATATTCTCTTTTTCATAATCAAGATTGTTGTCGTTTTTAAATTTTTCAATTATCGCGCTTTTTAAGTCGTCAATGCCGCCTACAGGCGTATACTTTGTAAAACCTTCCCTTATGGCTTTTATGGCCGCATCTTTAATGTTTTCAGGCGTATCAAAATCCGGTTCGCCGACTCCGAAATTTATAATGTCTTCCCCGGCTGCCTTGAGCGCCTTTGCCTTTGCATTCATCGAAAGGGTGGGAGAGGGCTTGATTGCTTTCGTTCTTTCTGCAAGTCTCATTCTGTTATCCCCTTATTATATTAAGTTCGGTCATTGGTAATAGTTCAGAGGGTATCATTAAGATACCCTTGAAGAAGCCAGAAGCCGGAAAGGAATATGCCTCTAATAATTTTGATTTTAATCTTTTCATTCTGACTCCTGGCTACTGACTCCTGAATTCTTGTTAAGCATTTTCCTATAGGTAAACTATTACGGTCATTGTTTTTCAGAGGGGTTTGCACTCTTTCATGCTTTTTAGAATTTCCTGCTGTGTTGCGACAGCAGTGCCGAGTTTGCCTACGACAACTCCTGCGGCGTGGTTTGCGATGTCAGCGGCTTCTTTTAATTCCGCTCCTGCTGAATGGGACAGGGTCAGGGCTGCAATAACAGTATCTCCTGCTCCGCTTACCTCATATACTTCCCTCGCACACGTCGGGATGCTGGTGATATGGCCGTTCTTTTCAAAGAGGGTCATTCCTTCATCTCCTCTCGTTATTATTACTGCTTTGCATTGCAGTTTTTTAAGCAGTATCTCCCCTGCCGCAGCTAAGGTTTCATCGTCTTTTATATCAATGCCGGCGCCGAAAGATGCCTCGCCGATATTCGGGGTTATGAGATCGACTCCTTTGTAATAATCAAAATGGCCTGTCTTCGGATCAACTGCAATAAAGACCTTTGATTCCGTCAGCTCAATCAATTTTTTTATAAGGGTTTTTGTTATTAACCCCTTACAATAATCCGAAATAATTATTCCCTTTATTTCATGTAAACTGCTTCTTACATAATCAAGGATTGAGGATACCGTTGATTTCCCGATGTCGGATTTTACTTCCCTGTCAAAGCGCACTACCTGCTGGTTGTGTGCAATAACCCTGGTTTTTACCGTAGTAGACCTGTTTTCGTCCATTATAATGCCGTCTGTGCCAAAACCTTTTTCTTCGAGTTTATTTATTAAGATTTTCCCTTTATCATCCATGCCGATAGCCCCTGTGATAAAGACTTTACCGCCAAGAGAGAGCACATTGTTAGCGACATTGGCAGCGCCTCCCAGGAGCATCTCTTCTTCCGTCACCTCTACTACGGGGACAGGGGCTTCAGGGGATATCCTTCTTACTTTGCCCCAGATGTACTGGTCGATCATCAGGTCTCCAATAACGAGAATGCCGGTCTTGCTGAATTTTTTAAAAAGATTCTTCATGATTTTCCGTCAACTTCCTTTTAATAAATTTAGCATTTAAGGTTTAAATTTGGCAACCGTGGACCGTAAATCCGGGTAGTTACATCTCATTAACATGACCGCACTTGAGTTTCCCGAGATTGTTAATAGTTTTTGCTTTGTGACATAATAACTTTATGAACTTTAAAATTAAAAGCTGTATTTTAATAATCTGTTTAATGCTGCTTGTATCGTGCGCAGGTTCAAAAAACGAAGTGCGCCATGATTATCCGGAGGTATCTTACTATAATTACATTCTTGCCGTTGAAGCCGAACTCTCGCATGAGTGGGATGAAGCGCTGAAATATTTAAAACTCGCCCTTGAAGAGGACCCTGATTCAGCCTATTTGAAGACCGAGATCAGCCGGGTATATTTGAGAATGGAAAGGATGGAGGATGCAATTAAGACCGCTGAAGAAGTGATCAGTAAATCTCCGGATTATGAACCTGCATTGTCTTTACTTGCCAGGCTGTATTCCGGTCAAAAGAATTTTCAAAAAGCCATTGAGATGTATGAGAGATTGATAAAACTTGACCCGTCCGGGACACAGGCTTATATACATCTTGCATACATGTATACACTTAATAAAAAAATTGATGAGGCAATCCGAATATTAAAAAATGCTATCAGGATAAATCCCTACAGTGCAATGGCAAGATACTACCTTGGAAGGATTTATGTTGAGACAAAGGAATATGACCCGGCAATCAGGGAACTCCAAAAAGCTGTTGAATTGAATCCCTCTTTAACGGATAGTTTCTATCTGCTTGGTATTGCGTATGAATCCATTGAAGATACAGACAACGCTGTTGTGAATTATGAGAAGTTTTTAAAATTTAATGCGAACAACACGGAAGCGAGGAAAAGGCTTATCAGGCTTTACTTTAAACTGGGATCAATGGATAAGGTCATCGGCCGGCTTTCAGAGATTGCAAAGGTGGAACCGGATAACCTGAAAGTACTCGGAATGCTTGTTAACATGTATGTTGACAGCAAACAGTTTGAAAAAGCAGAAAGAGAACTGCGTAAAATTATCTCTACTGATCCGGAGGATATAAATGCAATATATCTGCTTGCCAGAATCCTGACTGTAACGGAGCGGTATGGCGAAGCAGTAGAGCAGTTTGAAACACTTGTTGAACTATTGCCTGACAATCCGGATGTATATCTGTATTTTGGACAACTTTATATTCAGATGAAAGATTATCTAAAGGCTGAAGAGACATTTAAAAAAGGGCTTGCCATAGCTCCTGAGGACGATGAATTGAATTTCAGTCTTGCAGTAGTATCTGAAAAAAGGGAGAGATTTGATGAACTGTTTTCCCGCCTTAAGAAAACTATAAAAATTAACCCGGAACATGTAGATGCCCTTAATTATCTGGGATATTCTTATGCCGACAGGGGGATCAATCTCGATGAGGCGCTCGAACTTATTAACAGGGCAGTTGAATTAGCGCCTGACCGGGGATATATACGTGACAGCCTTGGCTGGGTATATTATAAAAAAGGCATGTATGATGAAGCCCTTACAGAGATAAAAAAGGCTTCGGAATTAGAAGAAAAAGACCCTTTAATCCTGGAGCACCTTGGTGATGTTTATATGAAATTAGGCAAAAAAGATGCTGCGATAGAGGCATGGAAAAAATCTCTTGAGTTTCACGAAAAAGAAGAAGGACTCAAGGAGAGGATTGAAGAGAAGATAGAGAACATAAGAGACGGGGAAACGGGGAAACGGTGAGACGGAGCCCCGTGTTAATGTCAACGAATGCTCAGACTAAAGGCCCCTGCAAAGATAAACTGGTTTTTAAAAATCCTTGGCAAGCGTAAAGACGGCTACCACGAAATACAAAGCCTTATTCAGAAAATCACCCTCTATGACATACTCACATTTGCTCCGTCAAATGATTTAATATTGAAAACAGGCGCCCCTGTTCCGGTTGAAGAGAACCTGGTTTATAAAGCGGCTATGCTTTTGAAAAACAGATACGGCATTGAGAATGGGGCGCTTATACATCTGGACAAGAATATCCCGATGGGCGCCGGTCTTGGAGGAGGGAGCAGTGACGCAGCCGCAGCCCTTCTTGGATTAAACGAATTATGGTCTCTTGATCTTTCTCAAAAAGAACTCTCTGAAACAGCCGGACAGCTCGGCTCGGATGTGCCGCTTTTTCTGTACGGACCGCTCTCTCTTGTCTATGGCAGGGGTGAAAAGATAGCCCCCCGCAAGGCAGAGAAAATACTGGATATTCTGCTTGTGAAGCCTCCTTTTGATGTCTCTACAGACCAGGTGTATAAAAACTTTTCAATGTTGACAAAAAAAGCTGAAAAAGTAAATAATATTGAGCATTTTATCCGCAAAATTGAAATAGCAGAACTCAGTGGTATAACCGGTAATGTCTCAAATGATCTTGAATCAGTGACCATTAACAGCTTCCCTGTAATTGGTGAGATAAAAGAAATGCTGCGCAAACAGGGGACCCTGTTTTCTTTAATGAGCGGTAGCGGTTCAACAGTTTTTGGTCTGTTTGAGTCGCGCATAAAGGCTGAAGACGCCTCACAGGCTTTTAAAGGGTTCTGGACCTCGGTGGTTGAGACTATAGTTTAGAGTTTGGGGCGTCGACAAGCGGTAAGTCACATGGTTTTGGTCCATGCATTCGGGGGTTCGAATCCTCCCGCCCCAGCCAAATTAATTCAAACTATAATACCCCGATAATTTTACCAATCATCCCCACGTCTGTGGGGAACACGACAGGCCACGCCTCCAATTGGAATATGAGTCCGGATGCCTGTTTTATCAACTACCACAAATGCGCTGTCAAGGACATCAACATTGCCTTTCTCAACGTAGACAACGGAAATTCTGTCCTTGATCGGTATCGGCTTTAACGGCGGAAGAATGGGTTCAGTCATATAATATCCCTCACAAAAAAAGTTCTTTACTTGGTTTAAAAATTAGTTTACAATATAGTCATGATAAAGCTAAACATTCATGAAGCCAAGACCCAT
>BDSY01000011.1 GCA_002897895.1 bacterium BMS3Abin06 | reverse complement strand
CCGGGTGACGGCGACTACAGGAGCGACACGAAAAATATCTGGCAACTGCAGTGCGGGGGATGCCATGTTACCGGCATAAAAGTGAATTATGACAGGGAGAATGATTTTTTTAATTCAGAGTGGGCCGATGCAGGCACAGGGTGTGAGGCGTGCCACGGCCCGGGCAGCAACCATGTCAAGGCTGCAAGCGAATATTTCGACTACGAAAAAGAGACTATAGTCAATCCCGCGAGGTTGCCCTGGAGGCTGCGGGCCATGGTCTGCGGACAGTGCCACAGCCGGGGCGTAAGCACTGCCGCGGTTTCCCCATACAGAGAAGGCTTCCCTGAAAGATATGGTTATGCCTCTGGATTTGTGCCCGGAAAAGCGCTCTATCTTTTTTATGTTGATAAGCCGGGAGAGAAGCAGACAGGCCCCCTTCAATACAATGAATGGAAAGAGAGCGGGCACGCGAAGGCGGGGATTATGTGTACAGACTGCCACAGCGTGCACCGGGTAAGCGCGAGCGAAGTAATGGGCGCGGGTGAGACTGTGCAGACATCACAGACGAAACTTATTGCAGATAATCTCTGCATGGATTGCCATAAGACATTAAAAAGAAGGGGTGTGCACAGGATACATACCTTCGGCAGTTGTATAGCCTGCCACATGCCCAGGGTAAAAGGAGATAAACACAGCCATACATTTGCATTCATTTCCCCTGCTGAGACAGTTAAGGCGGGAGGTCTTGATAAACAGCAGAATTCCTGCAATAACTGCCATCATCATAAAGATACTCCACCGGAGAATCTTGTTGAATTCCTTAATGCAGTGAAGATGGCGGACATGCCGAAACCATATACGGTGCATGGAAAATAATTTACCGGGAACAAAGTTGAACCATAAGGCATGAGAAGGAGGATAATCATATAATGAAGAAGGGCTTAATATTAGCCGCATTAATTATGCTGGCAATTATATCATCAACTGCATATTCAGAGGAAAAGACCCACATAGATGAATTGATCAACCAGAGGCTCAAGTCCCAGTTCTTTTGCGGCTACTGTCATGTCCTGACCTATCCGAGGGTGATAAAGAAGGCATATATGTCATGGAAGCAGGATAAACACAGGAATATTCAATGTGTAAAGTGCCATTACCCGCCTGAAAGACAGCTTGAAAGTATAGCCGGGCACAGGAGCATTCCTAATGATGATGAGGGCGCAGTTAAAGGTAAATCAGAGATGGAGTATATGAAGACCGAACTTGAGGTGCTCTCAAAACTTACTACCATCCTGAATATGGATGAACCGGTTGTCCGGACAAGGCCGAGAATCGACGACCGGAGCTGCACGGCACAGAGATGCCATCCGACAACCGGCATAGGCAAAGAAGGGGAATTCTGGACAAAAAGAATCAAATTTATTGAACAGCCAAGGGAAGATAAAACAAAAAGGATTATCCCCTATGTGCACAAGACCCATTTTGATAAAACAAAATGGGTGGAGGGCCAGGAGATGCACTGCACCACATGCCATCAGCGCGAGACAGGGCAGACACATTTTGAGGTATCAAAAGAAAAGTGCTTCCTGTGCCACTTCAAAAATGCAAAATTCAATGAGGGGCGCTCAAAATGCTCCCTCTGTCATGAAATCCCCACAAAGCCGCTGCAGAAGCAGAAAAAAGAAGGAGAAGCAAAGCCCGGTGAAAAACCCATAACACACAAAACCATTAAAGAAGCAAAGGTCCCCTGTCAGAGCTGTCACCTCCAGATGATAAAAGGCAAGGGCATTGTAAGGCAGGAAAGGTGTTTTAGCTGCCATGACAAAGAGAAGACCGTTATAAAAGAAGCGTCAAACAAGAAACTGATGCATGAGAAGCACGTCGCAGGACAGAACGCCGGCTGTTTTAACTGCCATGAGCCTGTTGAGCATAAACAGGGAGACTTTATAGATGTCGTAAAGAATGACTGCCGGGCATGTCATCCAGGGCACCACAAGTACCAGGAGATGCTGCTGGCAGGCAAAAAACGCAAAGGTGTCCCGGAAATGCCGGCCCTGATGTTTGATGTAAAGACAAACTGTCTTGCCTGTCATGTGGAGAAAAAAGTCATAAAAGGTGAAAAAATCGCCCACGGTTCGGGAAAGGCGTGCGCTGCCTGTCATACTCCAAAGCATGAAGATATGGCAAAGGAGTGGAAGGACAAGACCGCAGATGAGCTGAAAAATGCTGAAGAGATTGAAAAAGAGGCTGTGGATGCAATTGAAAATGCAAAGGGGAAGGTAGCCGAAAAGAAACTGAAGAAGGCAAAAGCAATGTTGAAAGAGGGGCGGGAGAGTATGCGCATTGTTGAGTACGGCGGAGGCGTTCACAACAAGAAGTACTCTATAATGCTCCTTGATAATGCAATGAATAATTTTGAGGATGCAATTGATTTGATAGGTGAAGAGCAGGATTGAAAGGCAGACATAGATATTAAATTGACAATAGACGATTGAATATCTATGATTGACAATCATCAATTGAAAATCTTTATTGAAAATCTTTAATGATAAAAAGGGGGATGCCTATGGATGAGGCTAATAAAAAACCTTAACAAAATCTTTGAGTAAAGGAGGTAGTTATGACTAAGAAGGATTCAATATCCCGTCGGGATATAATCAAGACAGGCGGCGCAGTGGCTGTCGCAGCAGCGGCAACAACACTCTTGCCTGTAAAGGCAGAGGCGGCAAAAAAGAAAGTCCCACGCTGGGCAATGGTCGTTGACCTTCGCAAATGTATCGGCTGCAGGGGATGCTGTGTTGCAGACAAGTCGGAATACGGAGCCGCCTTGGGAAGGTATAACACCGTTGTCAAAAATGTAGAGTACGGCAAATATCCCGCCCCTGAAAAGCATT
Organism: bacterium BMS3Abin06; assembly: GCA_002897895.1. Taxonomy (GTDB): domain Bacteria; phylum Nitrospirota; class Thermodesulfovibrionia; order UBA6902; family UBA6902; genus BMS3ABIN06. The sequence continues at coordinate 31,489 of BDSY01000011.1, read as the reverse complement.
TCCTGCCGCGTTTATGCAACCACTGCGCCGGGGAAAAAGGAAAGGAATGGCAGGTGCCGCCGTGCGTAGAGAAATGTCCTGAGGCAAAAAGCGGAAAAAGGATGAAAATGGGGAAGATACGCTACAGGACAGGCGCCACGTACAAACGTCCGGACGGCATGATCTTGCTGGACATGTCACTGTGTATCGGGTGTTACAAATGTATTGATGCCTGCCCTTACGGCGTGCGCAGTGTCGATCCTTTCGCAAAGCTGACCAGGCCGGACAGGGAAAAGGACTTTGGAGTCGGCAAATGCACTTTCTGCCGGCACCGTGTTGACAAAGGGATTATGCCTTCATGCGTGAATACGTGCCAGGGCAGGGCAAGGATATTCGGTGATTTAAACGACCCGAAGAGCGAGGTCTCAAAACTTGCTGAAAAATTTAATTTGCTGAAAAACAGGAAAAAGTCAACCCTCCTGCCGGGCGAAAAAACAGAGCCCCATGTATTTTATATTGACCCTGACAATGTATTGGCCCGTTATAAGATTACGAAGGAGACAAAACAGGAAGAGTTTAAATCCAGGTTTGAATAGGGATAAAAAATTACGAATTACGAATTATGAATGACAACAGTTTTTTAGGAAGGAGGAAATAAAATGGCAAGTTTAACACGCCGTAACTTTATGAAGTTTGGTTTAGCCAGTGGGGCGCTCCTTGCAGCAGGAGAAAGCCTGAAGTCTCAGGCCCTGGCCGGCACCGTCAAGCTGGAATATGGCGGCAAGGATTTCTCGCCCAAAACCGGAGTTGAGAGAAAAGCCATCCCAACTGCCTGCTGGTCGTGTGTTACCAGATGCGCTGCTATGGGCTTTGTTGAGAATGGAAGGTTAGTCAAAATGGAATCCAACCCTGAATCAATCAGGACCCTCGGCAAGATGTGCTCAAAAGGGCAGTCAGGCCCCAATGATGTTTACTTTCCTGACAGGATACTTTATCCCATGATTCGTGTAGGCAAAAGGGGAGAAGGAAAATGGAAGAGAATCTCCTGGGACAATGCGATTGCAGAGTTGACAGTCCGGCTTAAGAAACTCCGCGATGATGGACATCCCGAGAAATTCATGTTCCATTACGGGAGGATGAAAGCCAGCTCAAGTAAACTGATAAAGAGTGCCTTTCTTGCAACTTACGGAACAAAAACCATAGCAGGACATACATCAATCTGCGAGGGCGGCAAGTGGGTTGCCCATGAACTGACGTGGGGCAAGCACTATGACAACTGGGACTTTGACAAAACCATGTTTGTCCTTAATTTCGGCAGTAACATTCAGGAGGCGCATACCAACCATATTCCGACATCACAGAGGCTCATAAGGGCAAAGGTGGACAGGGGAGTAAGGACTGTAACATTTGATGTAAGGTACTCAAACACTGCTGCAAAGTCAGATGAATGGATACCGATCACGCCCGGCACGGACGGTGCGGTTATCCTTGCGATGTGCAACGTGGTAATGCAGAATGGACTTTATGACAAGTCGTTCTTCAAGTTCATAAGGGCTACAGAGAATGTCAATGCTTCCACCAATCAGAAGATAGCTGCTCTTAAGTCTCACCTCAGGAAATACACGCCGCAGTGGGCGGAAAAGATAAGCGGAGTAAGCGCCTCAAAGATTGAATCAATAGCAAAGGAATTCGCAAACAAAAAGCCTGCTGTAGTAATCAGTTACAGGGGAGCGGTAGCCCACTACAACGGCAATGAGGCGGAGAGGGCATGCCAGATGCTCGCCGCCATAACAGGCAATATTGATAACCCTGGCGGAAGATGCAGGGGAGTAGGGCCCAAATGGAAATACCCGAAGGGACCAAAGAACAAACCCAAGGCAAAGAAGCTGAAGCTGGCCCACGGCTTTCACGGAACAGTAGCATACCCGAATCATGGAGTATGCCAGCAGGTATTGCCGATGATCAAAGACGGCAAGGCAGGCAGGCCTGAGATATACATGTGGTACTGCTTCAATCCTGTCTATGTTAACGGTGACAACCAGGGTAACAGAGAAGTCCTGAAAGACGAGAGGATGATCCCGTTTACCGTGACTTCCAATATTGTCTATGACGAATCCAGTAAATTAGCGGACATGATACTGCCGGATGCGACTTATCTGGAAAGATGGGACTGGGAAGATATGGTTGATCCAAACCAGATCGGAGAGCATTATATCCGCCAGGCCCTGATTAAACCGCTTGGAGAGGCAAGGGACCTTGGAGATGTAGTCATAGAGCTGGCGGAAAAAATGGGAATGCCGTTAGGAGTCGGCAGCACAAAAGAGGAATTTGTGAAAAAGTCACATGAAATGACAGCGAAGAAAGTAAAAGGTTTCCCAGGGTTCGACTACATGAAAAAACACGGAGTCTGGCATGATCCGAAGGCCAGGCCTAAATATTACGCGCACAAAAAGGAAATCAAGGCCGACAAGCTGAAGGACGCAATCCTTGATGAATCTACCGGCGTATACTGGAACCCGCATAAGGCCCATGTCAAGGATCCCGGGGAGGGTTATACTGCGAGCAAAAAGGCATACAAGGGCTATATAGGCCAGAAAATAGGAGACAAGGTCTATAAGGGTTTCCCCCCCGACAAGGTCAACAAGACCGGATACCTGGAGCTTTACTCAGGCCTTTTGAAGAAGAAAGGATTTGCACCTCTTCCAACCTGGATACCGATACCGGAACATGAGAAGATGAGATCAGATGAACTGCATCTTACCACATATAAGGTTGCTGTTCATATCCACTCAAGGAGTACCCACAGAAAATGGCTCGCTGAGATCTACCATGACAATCCCGGATGGATCAACCCTGTAACCGCAGCAGAGAGGGGAATCAGGGATGGAGACAAAATCAGGGTTAAATCGAGTGTTGGCGAGATAGTAACCAAGGCGCGTGTTACAGAAAAGATAGTGCCCGGGCTTATAGCCATTTCTTACCATGTAGGACGTGAGGAAAGTGGAAGATATGGATCAGGCAAGAAGTCACCCTTTGGACGTGATAACGACCCGGACCTCAAGAATATATTCTGGGAAGAACATGGTGTACATCCAAACACGATAATCCCGAACTGGAATGACCCGATAAACGGGCAGCAGCGCTGGATGGATACGGTGGTAACTGTTTCGAAGGTGTAGATAAAACAGGGCGGTAAAAGCTGTATCATAGCTGTGTTGATCTACCCCTATGGAGGGAGGTGGCCTGGTTCGAGACCCCCGTCGCCTCCCTCCCTATTATTAGAACGGCGGATAATTATTTAGAAGGATATCAAAAAAATGAAAAGACCAAATGACGGAAACATGTCCGTAACATCAGTAAAAAATATGGAAACCGCGGAGTCCAGAAGCAATATCTACAACTTGCTTTCAATTATTTACGGAACAGAGGTTACAGAAAATCTGCTCAAACAGATCAGGGAAACAAATATGTTTTCCACTTTATCTGATATGGGAGTCGTATTCGGAGATGATTTTCTGCATAAGCCCGATAAAGAGTTACTGGAAGACCTTGCTGTGGAATATGCGAGATTATTCCTGGGTCCGGACAAACACATCTCACCCCATGAATCGGTTCATCATAAAAGGGATGACGGTGACTGGGGCAATCTCTGGGGCAAGTCAACTGTTGAGATTAAAAAATTTATTGAAACAGCAGGGCTTGAGTATAAACCGGAGTATTCCGGGTTGCCCGACCACATCAGTGTGGAACTGGAATTCATGCATGAAGTTACCGGGCGGGAGGCGCGGGCATGGGAAGAGAAAGACAGCGAAGGGGCGATTTATTGTATAAAGATGGAGAAGAAATTTATTGAAGAACACCTTGTGAAATGGATTCCTGTTTTCTGTGACAAAATTATCTCTGAAGCAGAGTTATCCTTTTACAGGGAAATGGCGAAATTGACAGGGCAGTTTATAAAATTCGAGAGTGAGGAGATAGATAAATATTTAGTGGAGTCAGAGAGGAGGGAAACATGTTCGGACTCGGCGTAACAGAGCTTATTATTATCCTGGTGATTGTTGTTGTTTTGTTCGGCGCATCGAGGCTGCCTGAAATAGGCAGGGGCATTGGAGAGGCTATAACAAATTTCAGGAAATCAACCTCAGGGCTGCCCGGGATTGATGACCGAGGAGATGACAAGAGGGCTTAACCGGTATCGTCACATCCCATCAATAATTTTTTTTATTTAAATAAGCTTCTTAACTTTCTCTTCGATTGTCTCTCTGACTTTACGGAATTCTTCCATATCCATATCCTTTGGGTCGGGGATGCCCCAGTCTTCCCGTTGTTTGGCTTTTACAAAAGGACACGCGTCACCGCAACCCATTGTTATCACATAGTCATACTCAATATCCGGTATGTCTGTCAGTGATTTTGACCTGTGAGTAGACATATCGTAACCGACTTCTTTCATTGATTCGATTGCTTTTGGATTAACAATGCCTGACGGTCTGGAACCGCTGCTGTATGGTTCAATAACATCACTTCCGTGAATTTTGGCAAAAGCTTCGGCTATCTGGCTCCTGCAGGAATTCTCGATACAGACAAAGAGGATTTTTTTCATTTTGTTCTCCACGCACTGTATCTATTGGGGTTCAACCCTCATAGATACGGCTCTTAAGTGTTCAACCCCCGTTATCTCCTCTTCCATCAGCGGATAGACTGCAACGGGCAGCTTAAATTTATCACTGATTTCGCTCAGGTATTTCATCTGCATGCTCCTTCTGTTTCTGAAGAAATTATTTGTGCAGACGTCTTCCGGTAATACCATGTTCGCAATAACAAACTGTGTTTCCACCCCTGCATTTTTCAGGTCAATCATGGCGCGGTATGACTCTTCAATGGGCGTTGATTCGGGATAGAGCACGAGGGTAAAAACGGTCTTTGTACTGTCTCTCAGCATATTTATAATATTACTGAATCTCTCTTTTGTGATCTTTCCCGTTATCGAGCTTCCTGAAGATGCATCGGCCATAATCTCCATCTGGCGGGCATAATCAAAGGGCAGGTCAAGCAGCCTCAGTGTATGACCTGTCGGTGCAGTATCAAATACAAGGAGGTCATAATCCCTGCTCTCGATAAACTGTGCAAACTTCTCAAAGGCGGCCATCTCCTCAATGCACGGTGAGTTGAGCTCCTCCTCCATTGCAGCGAGCATCTCTTCGGAGTATTTCCCTGCGGCGTCGTTTAATACCTTTTCTTTATATTCCCTGAATGCTGTTTTACTCTCTATCATGACCGCATAAAGGTTGTCCGTAATCGCTGACGGTTCTGTGCCGACTTTTTTGCCGAGGACCTCGCCGATATGGGCGGCAGGGTCGGTGGTGACAAGGAGCGTTTTGAACCCTTTTTCAGCCATACGCAAGGCAGTGATGCAGGATACCGTAGTTTTTCCTACCCCTCCCTTGCCTGTGAAGAAGATGGCCTTTGTACCATTTTCGGGCAGGAACAAGCTATTATTTTTTTCAGAAAAAGTTTTTTTAAAAAATCCTTTTCTGGTAAAGGGGGAATTCAGCGGTTGAGTATTCCGGCTTATGTCTTCTGGTATTTTTTTGCTGATCGCTGAGCGCTGACTGCTGACAGCCTTTTTAAACAATTCCTCTGCCACATCTCTTAACGCTTCAATCCCCTTGACTTCATTGTCCCTGAGGAACATATACCGCTTTGGCCTCTCAATGAGTTTTTCAGCTTTTTTGATAACATCCTGCTGGGCAAGAAACTTCTTTTTGAAGAATTCCACTTCACAGGCTTCCTCAGGATATATCCCGTTAATGATTATTTCACCTGTCCTGATTCCAATTGTTCCTAACTCGTTTGATGCGCGGACAGTCTCGTAAAGAGAAAGCTCTTCCGGTCTCATGACAAAGATGAAGTTCGTCTCTGAAGGATCTCTCAGGATAGAAATCGCCCTGTCGTATTTTTCCTTTGAGCCCTGGATGGACTGTACCGGGCCGAGGCAGGTCCGGCCGCTGCCCCCTGCCGACTCTTCAATATGTTTTGACCAGTCAACAGGGAGTTCAAGCAATCTGATTGTATGGCCTGTAGGGGCTGTATCAAACACAACGATATCATATTCATCCGTACCCATGAAGTCTATGAAACGGTCAAAGGACGCCATTTCAGTTGTGCAGGCGCCGCTCAGGTTTTCCTCGATGGATGCAATTACATCTTCGGGCATGATTTCCCTGAAAGGACCGATGATGTTTTCCTTGTATTCACGGGTTGCCTCGTCCGGGTCGATTTCCATGGCATGTAAGGGCAATTCATGCCTGTGCCCTTCAGGATAAATTGCCCCTACGCCTTTGATCGACGTGATCTTATGCCCTATCTCCTGCTCGAAGACATCAGCGAGGTTTGACGCAGGGTCGGTGGTAACGATCAGTGTTTTTTTACCTGAAAGGGCATGGTGAACGGCTGTGGCACATGCCATAGTGGTCTTGCCTACCCCGCCCTTTCCCGAGAAAAATATATATCGACTCATGTCATTAAGGTCATGGGTTTGCCCTTTTCCAGGGGCTTGATACCAAGTTTCCTGCACAAGTCCTCATATAATGGATATTCACCTGTTATGAAGACTTCTCCGTTTATGAGAGTAAGGGGCAGGGCCTTCTTCCCGTTTTTCTGAAGCAAATCCGCTACTCTTTTATTTGCCATAAAGTCCTTTGGCTGCTGGGCGAGATTAAATCGTTCGACTTCCACCCCCTGTTTTTTCAGCGACAAAACCGCATCGTTCATTTTTATAAGCAGAGGGTCTATATCAGGCCCGCACATCCCTGATGAACAGCACATTGCAGGATCATAAATTTCTACTTTCATATTCCTGATCTCCTTTCATGACGGTTTTATTTGCAGGCTTGCGTTCATGTTTTCGTTATAACATATCTGTTCCCTTAACCCTGCAGGGTTCTGAAGCATAATATTTCTTCTGAAAAAACAGGGATACATTTACCAGTCCTATTAAAACAGGAACTTCCACCAGAGGGCCTATAACAGCGGCAAAAGCAGCGCCGGAATCTATCCCGAAGACTGCCACGGCAACGGCAATTGCGAGTTCGAAATTATTACTCGCTGCAGTGAATGAAAGAGATGCCGACTTTTGATAGTCGGTTCCCAGCTTTTTTGCCATGTAAAATGAAATAATGAACATTGCAACAAAATAGATCAGCAGGGGGACGGAAATCAGAATTACATCAAAGGGAAGCCGGACAATATAATTCCCCTTCAGCGAAAACATGACGACAATGGTGAAAAGAAGCGCAATTAAGGTAATCGGGCTGATCCGCGGGATAAATACCTGCTCATACCATTTGCGGTCTTTTATTTTAATCAGGGTGAATCGCGTAATTATTCCGGCAATAAAAGGGATACCCAGGTAAATAAAGACACTCTTTGCAATCTGTCCCATTGTCACTTCCACTATCGTGCCTTTGAAACCGAACCATACCGGCAGGACTGTTATAAAAACATATGCATAGACAGAGTAAAAAAGAACCTGAAAGACTGAATTAAAGGCAACGAGCCCTGCCGTATATTCCGTATCGCCGCATGCCAGATCGCTCCATACAATTACCATGGCGATACAGCGTGCCAGACCGATCATAATAAGCCCGACCATATATTCCGGGTAATTATGGAGAAAGACAATAGCCAGGAAAAACATCAGCAGAGGGCCGATTACCCAGTTTTGAACCAGGGATAATCCAAGGATTTTTTTGTCATTAAATACCTCTCCGAGTTCCTCATACCGCACTTTGGCAAGGGGCGGGTACATCATCAGGATAAGACCGATTGCAATGGGTATGTTGGTAGTGCCGGCCTGGAAGGAGTTGATAAACAATTCCACGCCGGGTAACAGATAGCCTGCTCCCACTCCGGCGGCCATGGCAAGAAAAATCCAGAGGGTCAGGTAGCGATTTAAAAAGGATAGTTCTTTTTTTATGTTATCTCCGGAAGTAAAATTTTGTCTTTTTCTCAGCATTTCCTGCTCCTTTTAATTTTTTCAGATGGTATATCTTTAATCTTTTCAAATATCCCGAACAGCAAAAATCTTGTAAACATATCCGATCCGTTAAGGGAATAATGCACCCACCTTCCGTTTTTCCTGTCCTTTATAAGACCGGCTTCCTTTAACATGCCCAGGTGGAAAGAAATATTCGGTTGGGTCATATTTAAAGTATCGGCTATATCACAGACGCATATTTCACCTTCTTTCATTAATGAAAGGATACGAAGTCTTGTTTCATCCGACAATGCCTTGAATAATTGAGTAATGTCCTGCATATTCCCGCCTCTCTTTATATAAATGACTATTTATATATATATCACAAAAAACCAATTAATGCAAGATATATCATTTAATCACATAAACCAATAACAATATAGATTGCTTTATAAACATAAGACACTGCGGTCTCCGGCGCAGGGCACTTCACTTGTTAAAATCTCCATCCGTTTTTCATTCCCGGTTTTATCATAAATCTTGACAAAAGATTTCCTGCCTGATATGCTATTAACAGTTGAGTAACTATTCAACTGTTATGCTCTTGATAAGGACATTATTTTATGAACTCCGGAGGTAAAAAGGATGCAAATGGAATTACCTGTATTGACAGAAAAAGGGTTGCCTCTGTCAGGAGGAAAATCAAGCCGGAGCATAAGATACAACTGCTTTCGGATACATTCAAGGTGCTTGGCGACCCGACAAGGGTTAAGATAATCTTTGCACTCTCCGAGGATGAACTCTGTGTGTATGACATTGCATCTCTTTTAGGGACAACCAAGTCCACGGTTTCGCATCAATTAAGGGTACTGAGAAACATGAGACTTGTAAAATACAGAAAGGATGGAAAGATGGTTTATTATTCGCTTGATGATGAACATATCAAGAACCTCTTTGATGAAGGGTTGAGACATGTGGAGGATATGTAGGCAGGTTTTTTTTTACCTGAAGGTTGAATGGTTGTTCAACTATCTATTACGCAGGAGGTTAAGATGGCATTGCTGAGCCTGGGTAAAAAAGAGGAAAGTTGCCGCTGCCACGGCAATACGGGTGAGAAGACAGAGGGGCTGCAGAAGGTTGTTTTAGTCGGAAGCCCTAATGTCGGCAAGAGCGTTGTCTTTGGATATCTCACAGGCAGATATGTAACCGTCTCCAACTATCCGGGGACTACTGTTGATGTAACAAGGGGCAAGGGGAAGCTCGGAGATAAAGAATTTGAGATAATTGATACCCCCGGCATGTACTCACTGCTCCCGATAACCGAAGAGGAGCGTGTTGCAAGGTCTATCCTTTTAGATGAAAATCCTGCAGTTGTTGTTCAGGTGGTTGATGCAAAGAATATAGAAAGAATGCTTCACATGACCTTGCAGCTCATGGAGGCGGAAGCTCCTCTTGTTCTGGTCCTCAACCTCATGGATGAGGCTGAGAGACTGGGAATGAAGGTGGACACCGGGCAGCTTGAGAGGGAACTGGGAATACCTGTTGTTGCCACTGTTGCCACAGAGGGCCGCGGAATGGACCTTCTCAAAGAAGCGGTCATACGGCATGAAAAGAAGAGGGGCGGGATTGTTAAATACGATAAGGTACTGGAGTCTGCCGTACAGAGGATCCAGGAGAAGCTGAAGGGCGAATACCGTATCTCAAAGAGGGCGATTGCCCTTTTCCTGCTTCAGGACGACCCTGATATCAGATCGCTGGTCAGGAAGCAGATGAAAGAGGACTACAGGTCATTAGAGGAGATAATCGGGGAGACAAAGAACAGGTACGGTCAACCCTTAAATTATATTGTAACCCTCGCAAGACAGAGGGAAATACTGGAAATAATCAAAAAAGTGACCGTATCCTCTCCTGAAGAGACTATGGATTTCAGGGAGAGGCTGAGCCGCCTCATGATGCACCCTCTTGCAGGTGTTCCCATCCTTCTCCTGATAATATACAGTTTCTATGAATTTGTAGGCGTATTCGGGGCGCAGATTTCCGTAAATTTCCTTGAAGAGACGGTCTTCGGAAAGTACATAAACCCCTTTGTTACAGGGATTGTCATATCCATTATTCCGTGGAAAGTATGGCAAAATCTTTTTGTTCACGACTACGGTATTATCACACTCGGAATCAGGTACGCAATTGCCATCATCCTGCCTGTTGTGACCACTTTTTTTATTGCATTTTCCATAATAGAGGATTCCGGCTACCTTCCGAGGTTGGCCATGTTTATTGACAGGCTTTTCAAAAAGATAGGGCTCAATGGAAGGGCGGTAATTCCTATTGTCCTCGGGTTCGGATGCGATACCATGGCAACAATGGTGACGAGGACACTTGAGACAAAGAGGGAGAGGATTATAGCCACGTTCCTGCTGGCTCTGGCAGTGCCGTGCTCTGCCCAGATCGGGGTGATCCTTGCACTTCTTGCCGGCAATGTCGGGGCATTGTGGATATTTATAAGTGTCATGGCGATGATATTTCTTTTTACAGGCTATTTAGCGGCAAAGATCGTGCCCGGTGAAAAGCCGCTCTTCTTTATGGAGGTGCCTCCGCTCAGATGGCCAAAGCTCTCAAATGTCTTTACCAAGACATACACCAGGGTGGAGTGGTATTTCAAGGAGGTGCTGCCCCTGTTCGTACTGGCAAGCATTCTTATATGGGCAGGAAAACTTACAGGGCTTTTCGACCTTCTGACAAATGCACTTTCTTATCCGGCAGCATTAATAGGCCTGCCGAAAGAGGCTGCAACCGCCTTTTTATACGGTTTTTTCAGAAGGGACTTTGGCGCTGCCGGACTCTATGACCTGAAGACAGCCGGGCTGCTTAACGGCATCCCGCTTGTTGTCTCTGTTGTCACCCTAGCCCTGTTCATGCCCTGCATAGCCCAATTCTCCATTACCATAAAGGAGAGGGGCTGGAAGATGGCGCTGGGTATGGCGGCCTTTATATTTCCCTTTGCCTTTTTTGTTGGATATCTGCTCAACTTTGTACTTAATGGGTTGGGAATAGCGTTATGAAGTGCCCTTTATGCGGTCTTGAATTCAGAGAACAGGATGGACTGGAAGGATGCAAAGGCTGCGCTTTATCAGGGACATGCAGCCTGATTAAATGCCCGAATTGCGGTTATGAGGTGCCTAAGGAGCCCGGCCTTATAAAGTTTATAAGGTCATTAAAGAGACAGAAGGAGATAAAAAAATGAGGCTGAGCAATAAGGCTGAAGAGATACTGGAATATCTCTGGATAATGACCATGGAAACGGGTAAGAAGATGGCCGGGTTTAAGGAGTTGAAGACTGATAAAAATGCCCCGGAGGTTGAGGAGCTTATTGCATTGAATTTTATTGACGTACTGGAAAAGGGGATAGTCTTAAATAAGGAAGGGATGAAAGAGGCTGAGGATGCAGTAAGACGGCACAGGCTGGCTGAGCGTCTGATGATAGATGTATTCGGCATAAGAAAGAATCTCATGGAAGATACGGCCTGTCTGTTTGAACACCTTATCCGCAAGGAGGTGGAGGATAATATCTGCACACTGCTTGGTCATCCAAAGGTGTGCCCCCATGGAAGAGCGATTCCCCGGGGGAGGTGCTGCAGGAAGCGGAGCAGGTCTCCCAAAAGCATTGTCTCCAATCTTGCGGATCTCAAAAAAGGCGCAAGGGGCAAGGTAGCGTATCTTCATACAGGAGACAATAAAAAACTCCGCAAGCTGATGACCATGGGCATACTGCCGGGCGTGCTTGTTGAGGTTGTTCAGACCTTCCCGTCCCATGTCTTTAAGATAGGGCATATGCAGATAGCAGTGGACCGGGAGATGGCAAAAGACATATTTATAAGACCCCGCAGGCGACGACAATGAAAAGAGCGTATATACGGACAGGCTGCCAGACTGTGATAATTCCATACAACTGCAAGGCAGGTATATTGCTTTTAAATATTCAGCCGTTCTCTGATTTCTCTTAAATTCAGGACATCCTCTTCATTGTATTTTAATAACCTTGCAAGAGAGTCCCTGTGTCCGTAACGTTTGTAATTATGCCACAACTCTATAGCAATCCTGCCGTCAACATCAGGCAATTTTCTTTCTATGCCCAGTTGCCTTTCAACACCCTTCAGACCTCCGTAGAGATTTCTCTGCCAGCACGCATACATCAAGTCTTTATGTCGGCAATATTGTGTAAGGTCTACATTGAGTTTTGCCTTGATAAAGGGCAGGTCAAACCGCGCGCCGTTATAAGTGTAGAGCATTGTAATATTTTTCATCATCTGAATTAATTTTGAGGAAGATATTTCGTCTCCGACCAGCTGCATGATTCCATTATCATTCCCCTCTTCTATGTATAAACCGATTACTGTTAATTTGCCTGTAAACGGACTTAAGCCCGTTGTCTCTATATCGAGATAAGCGCAATATTTCATTAAAAAATCCCTTTCATTTTTTAAAAATTCGTAATAGTTCACAGGGTATCTACGATACCAGGTGAAGAAGTCAGGAGTCGGAATCCAGAATTCAGAATGAAAAGAGAAAAAGCTAAAGAGTTTCAAGATTTGTTAGTCTCTCAAAAAGCGCATATTAGAGGGATATTCCAAAGCAATTCTGACTCCTGAATTCTTGTTAAACATTTTCCTATAGCTGAACTATTCAAAAATTCTATATGGTTAAAGCAGGGGAAGTCAAGAAATCCAATCAAGGCTCCGCCGGAATGCCTGCAAAATTTGACCCCGGTGTCTGAATTGATGTAATATATACACCCTTTTTAATCAGCAGGTTAAATGTGCATATTATGAAAGTCGATAGAGAAATAAATAAAAAAAGAGAAAGCTCCCGGTTTCCTTCCCTGCTTATCAGTCTGGCGGTATTACTGGCAATAACCTGTTCACTGCCGTCGGCCTCCTCTGCATTGATCGGCATCAAAGAAGGTGATCCGCCCAAAGAGATTTTGCTTGAGGATTTGAGCGGGACAATACATGATGTAACGGATCTTTTCGGCAGGAAGCCGGTCATTCTTGTTTTCTGGGAGCTGACGACGGATAAATCATTTCTGAATTACTCCCTGGATGAGCTGCGTTTCCTGAATGATTTTTACAAAAAGTACCATGACGGGGCCGGCCTTGAGATATTCGGTATTTATACCCCGGAGGGAGAGAAAGATATTCCGGCCGGCGAGAGCGCAGCAGTACGCAACCTGATAAAAGTGAACAAGATAAAATTCCCTGTATTAATTGACAGGGGTTTTAAACTGTTCAGGGAATACGGCGTCATTGCCCTGCCCTCAACTATCATGGTCGGTAAAACAGGAAAGATTAAATTTATCTATCCCAGTTTTCCTATAGCTGCACAGCCGCTGTTCTCGGAACAGATCAGGAATCTGGTTGGAGCTGCCGGGGTTGCCCATAAAGATAAGGGTCTGAAAATAAAGGGGCCTGATTCTCACTCAATCAGACTTTATCATTATTCCCTCCAGATGTACAAAAAGGGTTTGCTGGAACAGGCCCTCTCCCCCCTTATGAAATCATTGGCGCTGGATCCGGACTTTGCGTGGGCTCATAATCTGATGGGGATAATAATGTGGAAAAGAGGCAATTATGAAGATGCAGTTAAAGAGCTGGATAAAGCAATTAAATTGGATAAGGAGAATGCTCCCGCACATTTTAATTATGGTCTGCTGCTCTTTGAAAATGAGAAATTCGATGAAGCGGAAAAACATTTCAATCTCTCCATTGCCCTCAATAACAGTATGGCCGAGGCACATTACGTTTTAGGACTTCTCTATAAGAAGACAGGCAGACCGGATGATGCATTGAAAGAACTTAAAACAGCCCTTGCCCTTTTTGAAAAAAGAAAGATAACAAGAGTAATATTCGATTCATCCGCCTTTCACCGGATATCAACACTCTATACATTATCAGAACTATACGCTAAAAACGGGGATGATAAACAGGCTATGGATTTGCTTCAAAAGGCTGCACAGGTCGCACTCGGCCTTGAAAACGTAACAGATAAAGAGCATCTGTACCGGAGCAGGGATTTAATGATTTATGAGTAAAGTATATCTTTTAAGAATAATTCTGTTAACCCTCTTAATGATTCCCGTCATTCTCCATTTTTTTTCTGAGAGCGCTTTTTCTTTTACCTCAGCGGATGAATATCTGACCCATGCCGGAGGATCAGGGAGCTGCACGAGCCCGCAATGCCACATACAATTTGAAACAGGTGAAAAAGCGTTCCGGCATGAACCTGCTGTTGCCGGAGAATGTAATGTCTGCCATACTGCAAAAGCCTATCCCAATAAATATGGACTGGAGCCCAATCAGAGTATTATCTGCTCCGGATGCCATAAAAGTATAGAACATGAAATAAAATCAAGCCGGTTTGTCCATGGCCCCATAAAAAACGGTGACTGCACCTCCTGTCATGATCCGCATGGATCCGACAGGAAGTTTTTTCTCAAGGCTTCATACAGTAAGATGTGCTCATTGTGCCACAGCCTGAAAGGGCTTTATGCCGGTGAATTTATCCATAAGCCTGTCGAAGACGGCAACTGCGGACTATGCCACGACCCGCATGCATCAAATTTCAAATCCAGGCTTACGGATACAGGCGCTAATCTCTGCCTTACCTGTCATGAAGATATGGTGGCCGGCATGACCCGGGACTATATTCATGCCCCTCTGATAAAATCAGGATGCACTGATTGCCATGACCCGCATTCAGGGGGGAATAAACTGCGTTTAAAGAGTCCGGTGGATCAGATATGCTTTACATGTCATGAGGAGAAAAAAAACGAACTCAACCAGTATACCCGGAAGCATAAACCCGCCTCTGAGGGGCAATGCATCACCTGCCACTCTCCGCATTATTCAGAAATTAAATATCTCCTGCTCGATGAGATCGACACCCTCTGTTACAATTGCCACAAAGAAAACATTGTATGGAAGGAGAGGCGGTTTCAGCACGGTCCTGTAGCGCAGGGGAATTGCACGGCATGCCACAATCCCCATGGCTCTGACAATGCATTTATTCTCCGCCTCTCTTTTCCGCACAAATTTTATACCCCTTATGAAAAAGGGAAATATAACCTCTGTTTTCTCTGTCATAAAGAAGCCCTGGTAACCACGGAAAAAACAAGGACGGCAACAAGCTTCCGAAACGGAGATATAAACCTTCATAGACTGCATGTGAATCAACAAAAAGGAAGGACATGCCGTGCCTGTCATGATATACACGCCTCCGACCAGGAAGACCACTTGCGGGAAGAGTTTCCGTTTGGCAGCGTTAATATCCCGATTTACTATTTCAAGACAGAGACAGGCGGCAGGTGTATCCCCGGATGTCATAAGGAAAGAGGCTACGACAGGGTTAATAAGGTGGAAAACAGGAATTAATTTTTTGCTGTTATGAGTGGTTGGCCGGCTTTATAAATCCCGGAACTTTAGACTATTGCGAAAATCGGTGTTAAAATAATCCATGGCGCTTTCCCTTTATGTCCATATCCCGTTTTGCATAAAAAGGTGCATCTATTGTGACTTTGTATCAGGAATCTATGATCCTGAAAAAGCTCTTGCGTACATTGAAGCCCTGAAAAAAGAGATTCTTGAAATTCCCAATGGAACTCCACTTGCAACTCTTTACATAGGCGGCGGCACTCCGACAGCGCTTCCGGTTAATGCATTATCAGACCTGATTAATTGCATTTCCGGTCATTTCGATTTTATTGAAAACCATGAAGCAACAATCGAGGCAAACCCGGGGACATTAGACAAAGAAAAGTTGCGGGTAATCCGCTCCTCAGGAATAAACAGGATCAGTATAGGCGCACAGTCTTTTAATGATGATGAGCTTTCTTTCCTCGGCAGGATACATAACCATGAAGAAATCGAGCAGGCTGTACATCTTTCAAGAGATGCGGGATTCGAAAATATCGGGATCGATTTAATTTACGGTTTACCGGGGCAGAGTATTAATAGCTGGAGAAAGACTCTCGAAAGAGCAGTAAGTCTGAAGCCAAAGCATATCTCTGCATATGAGCTTACAGTTGAGAAAGGGACTCTTCTATATAAATTTTTTCAGGGAGGGGTTGAGAAACCTGAACCTTCAGATGAAGATAAAATAATTGAGATGTACAATCATACTGTTGATTATCTGATATTTAACGGATTTATACATTACGAGATATCCAATTTCGGCATGCCGGACTATTTTTCCAGACACAATCTGAACTACTGGAACAGGGGGGAATACTATGGAGCCGGACTTGGTGCTCACTCTTTTATAAATGAAAAAAGGTTTTATAACACAGATAATCTTGATGAATATCTGAGACTCATTTCAGAAAACAAAAGCACGGTTAAGGAATCCCAAGATATAACCGGGGACAGGGCATTGTCCGAAGCGATTTTCCTTGGATTAAGAAAAACAGAGGGGCTGAATGTCGAATCCTTTTCCAGGCGTTATAACAAAAATATTTTAAGTCTTTTCCATAAAGAGATCAGGGACCTTCAGGAGGCCGGATTAATTGAAATCAGAGGCGCAGGTTGTTCATATGAGACAAACGTGAGACTTACCAAAAAGGGGCTGTTGCTTTCCAATGAAGTTTTTGAAAAATTTATATGAAAAAGCTAAATGGGGTCAGCAGGCAATAGCCAAAGCCTGTGAAAGATTCAGGAAAGAGATGCAGGAATTAAACAAATCGAAGACGGGCGGTGTCACAATGAGATCGGCGCTCCTGATAATCAGGATTAAATGGTTCTTTTTGAACATGTCCTGACGCCCCGGGACAAAATCTCAACCCGGTACTTGGACCCATGCTCACCGCCCACAAAAAAAGTATAAAATATTTTTTTCGGCAATGCAATATTTCAGGCTTTAACGTTCCTGGCTACGTGAATGTGCACGTTCAAAACATTTGCGAAAGTGAGAATTGAGTAGTGTAATGATATAATTCCTCATATACGTCAGATGTTTTATTCATCTATTTTGATCATGCATCTAACACGGAAATCAGGAGCAACCGCAAAAGGTTGTCTGCTGCATTGACTGGTTATAACTTAATAGTGATATCTTAACTGCGCAAGTAATACCTGATCATGATCGATCTTATAAACTATCCGGTGTTCATTTGTTATCCGACGTGACCAATATCCTGATAAGCTATGCCTTAGCGGTTCCGGCTTTCCAATGCCCTCATATTTATTCTTTTGAATGTCTTTGATTAATTCATTTATTCTTTTCAGGATTTTCTTGTCAGTGCGTTGCCAGTACAGATAATCTTCCCATGCATTTTTAGAAAAAACAAGTTTCATTCAACTAAATTCCGTTCTTTTCCCTTGCCTTTTTCAAGTTCTTCGATTGATTCCAGAAGTCGCTTTGTATTTTTGGGACTGTGTAGTAGATATGCTGTCTCATTTAATGCTTCATAGTCTTCCAATGACATCAGAACAACAGCATCATTTTTTTTTCGAGTAATAATGACAGGATCATGGTCATCGCAGACTTCCTTCATTGTCTTCGCCAAGTTTCCCCGTACAGCCGTATAAGTAAGTGCTTTCATTTCATTAACCTCCTAAATAGGTACATGTACCTATTATTGTACATATAGTAAGGTGGTGTCAAGTTTTTTTTAGTTACCGGGTAGGTCGGGAACCTCACGGCTCCGTCGCCCCCTTGGAACTGTGCAGGCAAGTTTCCCGGCATACAGCTCAAGCCTTTATAAGGTTCTATTTTACTAAAACCCGGCAGTTGTTTGTTAACTTTCACTGTTATATCGCTACTGTGTTTGACAAGAGCCTTCTCATCTGAAAATATTCACGGTATTCCGGATTAAAAGGATTTGCTTTCCCTTTTATCTTTATATACCGGTATAGTTTTGTTGCGGAAGGTTTCAACAGTTCATGGATTTTGTATTTCCCTTTCTGTTGCGTCACCATAAAAAATCTGCCTCGTTAACCTTTGACAACATATCCCTCATATTCTCTCATTAGCGCTCTTGCCATATACAAATTTTATCAATTTTGATTCAGAATTGCAAGAAACAAGACCTGACCCTATTGCTTTGTTCCCAGGAAAGTCTCCTGCATTTCAGGTCTGGACGTCGTATATATAATATCTCAGTGCCTAACTTAGTATTTATGCTTAACACCCTCCTCAAAAGAGGATACTTAGAATTGTATAAAAACTGAAACTTGAGAAAGAATTTGCAATATCTTATTATATCGGAAGGAAATACGCTATGGGAAAAAAGAAAGACACCTTGGTATCGGCAATGGTAATATCTCTTGATCCCGGCAGAAATACAGTTTCATAGGTGATTTTGAAAAAATAGTAAAGGGGCGTATTTCAAAACCTCCTTCTTTTTTAAAAAAAGCAAAAGAGCAATGTAGGAAACGTATCTCATGAGCGAATATGAATACTACGAATTTATTGCACAGAAAAAGGTTTTATAACACAGAGGCTCTTGCAAAAGTCTTGTTTTGTCATTCCCGAGGTAGTAATCGGGAATCCAGTTTCTTTAAAAAATAAAGGCTTCTGGATACCCGTTTTCACGGGTATGACGGCACATGTCGTTTTGCAGGGACTTTTGCAAGAACCTCAGTTTTCATAACTGAACAAAAAAGGTACAATATTAATGCTGTCATTATGATTTAATCGCTTTATTCATTAACTCATCATCAAAATGATCAAAGAATTTGAACCAAAATGGATCGCATGGGAGATTACAAGGAGATGTAATCTCAGTTGCATACACTGCCGCTCATCATCCGGGTTAGAGGCAGAAGGACATCCTGATTTCCCGACAGAGGAGGCATACAGAATTATTGACGATATTGCCGGCTATGCCAAACCCGTGATTGTCCTTTCAGGCGGAGAACCCTTAATACGGAAGGATGTCTTTGATATAGCAAAGTACGGTACTGAAAAAGGCTTGAGAATGTGTATCGCAACAAACGGATCACTCGTAACTAAAGAGATATGTGAAAACATGAAAGCATCAGTAGTAAGGATGGTCTCCCTCAGCCTTGACGGGTCAACAGAGGAGGTTCACGATGATTTCAGGAATCAGAAAGGCGCATTTGCCGGTGTTATAAACGCGGCAAAATTATTCAATAAGCACGGAATTCAATTCCTTATCAACTCATCTTTTACAAAGCGCAACCAGAAAGAGATCCCGAAGGTTTACAAACTCGCTAAAGAATTGGGCGCTGCTGCATGGTATATGTTTATGATCGTTCCTACGGGCAGGGGCGAAGATATTATGAATGAACTCATTTCAAAAGAGGACTATGAAGAGATACTTGACTGGCATTACCGGATGGAAAAAAATGAAAAGGATATCCTCGTAAGGCCTACCTGTGCACCACATTATTACAGAGTTGTCTTACAGAAACAAAAAGAGGAAGGCGAAAAATTCGAGCGCAGAAGTCTGAAGTTCTCTACGGGTGGTTCCAAGGGGTGCATTGCAGGACAGGTAATCTGTCTTATTGATGTTGATGAGAATGTGCTCCCCTGCAGTTATTTCCCGAAGTCTGCCGGAAACCTCAAGGAACAATCATTTAAAGACATCTGGGAAAATTCAGAACTCTTCCTTGAAATGAGAGACTTCAAGAAGTATAAGGGCAGATGCGGCTCATGTGAATATATAAATGTTTGCGGCGGCTGCAGGGCAAGGGCATATGCCGTGTCCGGAGATTATCTTGAAGAAGAACCGTTCTGCAGTTACGTCCCTTACAGGATACGGAAAGAAATGCAGAACAAGGATTAGTGGAGGTTACATGAACGATACTTTTTTGAAGGCATGCAGAGGGGAAGAAGTCCCATTTACTCCCATATGGATTATGCGCCAGGCCGGCAGATACCTTGATCAATATCAGAAAGTGCGGAAGAAAGTTGATTTTTTAACGCTCTGTAAAACCCCGGACCTTACAGCCGAAGTTACGATTCAGCCGATTGACATACTTAATGTTGATGCGGCGATCCTGTTTTCCGATATTCTTATTCCCTGTGAAGCAATGGGAATGAATCTTGAATTCCGGGAAAGCATGGGGCCCGTATTATCACCTGCTGCGCGGGATAAAAACTCCATAGATAGATTGTCCATCCCGGATCCCGAAGATAAAATGAAATTTGTTATGGATACAATCCGTATATTGAGAAAAGAGCTTACGGGCAGAGTGCCTCTCATCGGATTTGCAGGGGCCCCTTTTACTACAGCAACATACATGATAGAAGGAGGCACATCCAGAAACTTCCTTAACACAAAAAGGATGATCTATGAAAATCCTGATTTGTACAAATCATTAATGGATAAGATAACCGCGACAATTACTGAATATTTAAAGGCACAGATAAGCGCCGGGGCTCAGGCAGTGCAGATATTCGATACATGGGGTGGAATATTTTCACCCGGAGATTTCACAGAATATGCTTTGTCTTATGTCATTAAAATTATTGAAGCGCTGAAAAAATGGATGAAGACTGAAAATCATGAACATGTACCGATAATATATTTTGTCGGTGAAACCGCCGGTCTCCTGAATGAAATCAGGACTTCCGGCGCAGATGTATTCGGCGTTGACTGGAGAATCAACCTGGACGATGCTGTGAAAAGACTTGGTGGTGATGTTGTTGTACAGGGAAATCTTGACCCCCTTTCATTGTTTCTTCCGCAGGATAAAATAGAAGAGCGTGTAAAAGATGTTTTAAGCAGGGCATCTTCTGCCCCCGGACATATCTTCAACCTCGGACACGGCGTGGTTCCTCAAACCCCGCCGGACAATGTCATTGCCCTTGTAGAAATGGTTCACAGGCTCAGCAGGAGATAGCAAAACTTCGGATCAGAATTGACAAATAAGAAAAAGGATATTACAGGAATTGTTTTATTAAACCTCGGTGGGCCCGATTCCCTCCGGGCTGTCAGGCCTTTTTTATATAACCTGTTCTCTGACAGGGAAATTATCAGGCTTGGCCCGTCTTTTTTACAGAAACCCATTGCATGGTTAATTTCAGCACTTCGCTCAAAAAAAGCAGAAGAGATGTACAGCCGTATAGGCGGCAAGTCTCCGATTCTTGATATTACTACGGCTCAGGCAGAGGCGCTTGAAAAAGCGCTTAACGGTTCACGGTTCACGGTTCACGGTTCACGATTATTCAGGGTCTATATCGGTATGCGTTACTGGCATCCCTTTATTAAAGATACTGTTCAGAGGATTATTGATGACGGCATTAAACATTTGATTGTACTCAGTCTTTATCCTCATTATTCAAAGGCAACAACAGGCTCTTCTGTGTCAGAGTTCAAAAAAAGGGTTGAGGGCAAAGAGATCAATATTCAATACATTGAGCCTTGGTATGATTTCCCGCCGTATATAGAGGCTCTTGCAGATTTGATTGCCGGGGGATTATCTGATTTTAACGAAACAGGTCTCCATCTCCTCTACAGCGCGCACAGCCTGCCGGAATCTTTTATCAGGGAGGGAGACCCTTATCTTGATCATATTAAATCAACTATTGAAAAAGTGAATGAACGGCTTGCTCTTGCCCCTTATAATTTCTCCGGCCTGAATTGGCATCTTTCATTTCAGAGTAAAACCGGACCTGTTAAATGGCTTGAGCCTGCAACAGAAGAAACAATTAAAAATCTTGCAACCAGCGGCTGCAGGAACCTGTTTGTCATCCCGATCAGTTTCGTCTCGGACCATATCGAGACACTTTATGAGATTGATATTCTTTATAAAGAAATAGCGCAAAAGCACGGTATAAATCTGAGAAGATGCCGGTCTCTCAATATATCGGATAAATTTATACTTGCAATGAGAGATTTAATTGTGTCAAAAATAAAATAACCTGATCCCGCTCTTGTCTATTAAGTGATAAAATATTATAAAAGTAACCGGAAGGAGGCTGAAATGAGTAATTTTGAAAAGGCATTCAGGAAGATATTTAATGGTGTTTTTGTTATAACTACGAAAAAGGGGGACAGGGTCAACGGTATGACAGCGGCATGGGTATCACGGGCGTCCTTTAATGCTGTCCGTCTCCATCGGCAAGACCCGGTACAGTCATGACCTTATCAAAGATAGCGGTGTCTTTGCCGTGAACGTGCTTTCGGACAAACAAATAGCCGTGGGAAAGCATTTCGGGTTCAAGTCCGGCAGGAAGACCGACAAGTTCGAAGGCATTGAATATGAAACACTCAAGACAGGCTCCCCCATACTCCCGGACACAGCCGGGTATTTCGACTGCAGGGTAGTCAATACATGCGATGCCGGAGATCACACGATATTCATAGGAGAGGTCGTTGACGCGGAGGTCTATGAAGACAATCATCCGCTCCTGCACAGGCACGAGGACTTTTTTTAGGAACGTCGGGCCCATAGCCTGCACTTCCCCGCTTACCTACTTAATAACCCTTATCGTAAGAGGATACCGGTAGCTTTCGCCCTTGTTTGTTTTTACTATTGCGATGATAATGAAGACTACATGCACGACTGCAAGGACGGGGAAGATAACAAAGCCGATTAAGGCAAAGGCCAGAAGGCCTGCGATGAGTGCATAAATAGTCATTGATATCTGAAAATTCAGGGATTCCCTGCCCTGCTCGTCAACAAAGGGGAATTCATTCTTTTTTATAAGCCAGATCACCAGAGGGACGATTATGTGACCGAAAGGGATGCCGAGATACAGAGAGAGGGCCCCAACATGACAGAGCGTGGCCCATGTAACAGCGCTTTTATTTTCTTCCTTTTCCATAATATCCATTTTTATAAGTATATCATTGGATAAGACAAAGCTCAAAATTATTAATACGAGTCCCAGTTCCTGATGAAGTCGCTTGAAGTGATACGTGAAAGGGTTTATCTTCTTAAATTTTAAAAGAGGGGAAAATGGTCGGGGCGAGCCGATTTGAACGGCCGACCTCTCGCACCCCAAGCGAGTGCGCTAACCAGGCTGCGCTACGCCCCGATTCATTTCATATCTGTTTAACAGCGCATACCGATTGTATAATTTATAAGCTCCATACATCAAATTCTCGACAGTACCGAGTTCTGTCATTCCGGCTTGTCCGGAATCTATAACCCTTTGATTTTCCCGGATTCCCGACAAGCGGGAATGACAACTGCGTGGTCATGACGTTTTCTTTAGAATCAACATGTTAAAAGAGAACTCGGTACTCTTAAGATCAAATTAATATTTATGGTTAATCAACAAAACGAAGGCAAATAGCAGACTCTTACATATGCAATTGTGATTCCTTTTTATTATTTGAGTTCAGAGGCGGTTCCCGGCTGCTTATATCTCTGCTCAAAGTATCCAGTATCTCTTTCAGTCTTTTCTTTACCCCGTGGATCGTCTCCATGGAAACGGAGTTTTTCCTCAGCGTGTTATCCCCGAATTTCTTTCTGACTCCGGCAATGGTATATTTCTCCTTATACAGAAGATTTTTTATTTTAAGAACAAGCTCCAGTTCTTTTCTTGTATAAATGCGTTGTCCTGTTTTGTTTTTCCGGGGTTTAAGAAAGGGGAATTCCGATTCCCAATATCTCAGGACATGAGGCTCAATATCAGCAATATTACTGATGTCGCCTATCTTATAAAAGAGCCTGTCCGTACTTATTTTTTTTTGAGGCGAAGACCCCATGGAAAATTATACCTTTTCAACAAGAGCCTTAAACTGAAGGCTGGGTTTAAAGGAAACAACCTTTCTCTGTTCTATCTCCAGCTCAGTGCCTGTCTTCGGGTTTCTCCCTTTCCGGGAGCTCTTTTTTCTCACGAGGAAGGTACCGAAACCTGTTATCTTTATTGATTCCCCTTCCGCAAGAATGCCTTTCATCGAATCAAAAAGTGTTTCTATAATTGCAGTTGCTTCCTTTTTGGGAAGTCCCACTTTTTCATAAAGCCTGTCTGCTAAATCCGCCTTGGTCATAACTACCCTCCGATTAGTTTTTCTAAATTATAAGGGGACATACATTTGTTGTCAAGAGAAACTGCTTTATAAATCCAATCTTTATTACACAAGACACATTTTTTAAAATCCCTGATGCAACATCCCGGGAATTGCCATTTTCACAGGGAGTTCCAAAAAATATTGAAACCGGTATAAATTACAATCAAAAGCTTTGCTTTAAAAGACCATCCACGGTTGAGGCAGGAAATGCTGTTCATACATCATAAGCGCAAATCTATCGGTCATCCCGGCTATAAAATCACAAACTATCCTCTCTTTTTCCGCAGTCATTTCTTTGGGAAATTCCCGAAAGACCTCTTCCGTATGCTCCATATAATAATTATACAGATCAAGGAGGATTTTCCTGGCCTTCCTGAATTCCTTTTTGGATACGTCACCTTCATATACATTTTTATACAGGAAATCCCTTAAAGCATAGGTAATATCTTTCATTTTTTCACTCATTCCGATCTCTTCCATATCAGGCGAAGAAGTGCAATATATTACATCCTTTACCATGGAATCGATTCTCTTTGACTGGCTTTCACCAATTTTGAAAAATCTCGAAGGGATTGTTGATCGTTTAAGGACACCGGCACGAACAGCGTCATTAAGATCATGATTTACATATGCAATAACATCCGATATCCTGACTATCTGGCCTTCCAGGGTTTCGCTTTTTCCGCGGGAGCAAAAGATGTCACCCTTCCCCTTGGAATGTTTCAATATCCCGTCTCTTACTTCAAAGGTCAGATTAAGCCCGCGGCCGTTTCTTTCAAGAATATCAACAACCCTCAGGCTCTGCCTGTAATGCTCAAACCCTCCGGGGCAAATTTCACGCAATATATCTTCTCCTGCATGGCCAAAAGGAGTATGGCCCAAATCATGCCCGAGGGCGATTGCCTCTGTGAGATCCTCATTGAGCCTGAGCGCCCGGGCAATTGTCCTGGCAATCTGTGAGACCTCGAGTGTGTGTGTCAGCCTCGTTCTGTAATGGTCGCCCCTCGGAGCCAGAAAAACCTGGGTCTTGTGCTTTAACCTCCTGAATGACTTTGAATGGAGTATTCTGTCCCTGTCTCTCTGGAAGCAGGTTCTTATCTCACAAGGCTTTTCTTTTCTTTTTCTTCCCCTGCTCTCTGAGCTCAGGCACGCACATGGATGAAGAATATTTTTTTCGATTTCCTCTGTCTGTTGGCGAATTGTCATAATTAAACCTTACAGTGTAACTACTCAGGCGCAAAGCGGCAAAGGCACATAGGCACAAAGGGTTACAGAAATACAAGAAAAGTTTTTCATCTTTTTTTACTTTGTGCCTTTGCCACTATGCGCCTTTGTGCCTGCCTGAATAGTTACCTTACAGTTAAAAATTAATAACTATATCCAAATCAGTCATGATATAGGATGGTTTATTTATTCTGCTAATTTCAACCCGTTCCCGTTCAGTGTCATGCCTTTTATCTCCCACTCTTTAAAACTTACAGTAAAGTCGTGAGCGTCTTTTACCTTTATCTCCTTGGGTATTGTAAAGACCTTCCGGGAAATAGGCGGTTCATCGTGTGTCTTGCCAAGCACGGCTGTAACCTCATCGATCCCAAGGTTAATGCTCACGATCAATAAAAAATAAGGTTCGTTCATTACATTGCTGATTATCGGGCTGATCCTGGATAATGCCCCGGTTTCAAACATTGTAACAAATTCGCCTGTTCCCAGATTATGTTCATCCGGGATACGAATCTCCGAATATTCGACCCCGGGAATAGGGTTTGCTTCACGGCTTTTTATCTCTGCCATTATTACCTCCTGATTTGTAATTGCACCGGTTCATTAAAAAAGAATACAGAGATTTTAACAGATATCTTCAATTTTACTTTAACGCCGATTTTCGAAAGAATTATAACCGTCATATTGAAATAAAATTATTCACATGAACAATCCCTGATATTAGCTGTTGCTTCGGTAAACATTCTTTTATGAGTCATCGGGGGCGGACATAAAAAAAGCGAAGCGATTTCTCGCCTCGCCTAAAATGACAGAATATAACCTTTCATACAGCCCGCTGCCGGACAGGGGGACTGATTTGTCAATTACTCTTTCACTACATTAACGGCCTTGGGACCTTTCGGACCCTGTTCAATATCGAAGTTCACGGTATCAAATTCGGCGAGAGACTTGTATCCATCGCCTGTAATAGCAGAGTAATGAACAAATACATCACTGCCGTCCTCGCTTGATATAAACCCGTATCCCTTGGATTCATTGAACCATTTTACTGTTCCACTAGGCATATTGCTTTGACCTCCTAATTCATAAACTAAAGTATCAGAATGACCGTATTCGATATAAAAGAGTCCATAAAGCTAAAGTCTTTGTGGTCTTTCCAGTTGTAAAAACTTCTGAACTTCAGTTAAAGAATAACATGTTTGAGATTATTACGCAATAAGTAAAAAACAGGGTGTAAGTAAAAGAAACCGTGGTATATTATAACTACTTAAACGGGTAACCCCCTTTTGGAAAGTTGGAGAATTAATTAATCCTGACACAGGGTTACGCATCGGGTTTTTATTATGAAAAAAATCGAACAGATTGATATTTCAGGAGATGTGGGGCTCAGGATTTGGGGGAAAAGCATAGAGGAGCTTTTTAAAAATGCTGCTACAGGGATGTTCAACCTGGTTACAGACACTAATAAAATAAAAGAAACAGAACAAAAGGAAGTTTCCCTTGAAGCCGATAACCATGAAAATCTGCTTGTTCAGTGGTTGAATGAACTTGTGTTTCTTTATGATACATACGGTTTTATAGGAAAGGTATTCCGTATCAGCATTCAGGGCAATATGCTCAAGGCAACAATATCAGGTGGAATCTTCGACCCCGGAACCAATGAGAGCAGGCTTCTCATCAAAGCCGCCACATATCATGGGCTTTCACTTAAAAAGGTTGCTTTACATTGGGAAGCTACCGTGATATTTGATATATAATATGATTATACGTTATTGGTCTCACCGATTATAAAAATACAATCTATCTAATCATTATTTATAATCATTGTAATCAGGAGGCGCTTCCATGGCTATCGAGGGATTAAGAAGAATTGACAGCAACAGGATCGAAGTACCCAGGGGATATAAAACAGGTATGCGTACAAATGGCATAATCTATGTTGACGAAACCCTTGAAAAGGAACTTGAAGCACATTCAATAGAACAGGTTGCAAATGTAGCAACATTGCCGGGCATTGCAGGGTCTTCCCTTGCAATGCCTGATATACATACAGGATATGGTTTCACAATAGGCGGTGTGGCTGCATTTGACTTGAAAGACGGCATTATTTCCCCCGGCGGCGTAGGATATGACATAAACTGCGGCGTCAGGCTTCTCAGAAGCAATCTGAATAAAGAAGAAATTACTCCGAAGATAAAAGAAATAGTTAATGCCTTTTACAGGGATATTCCAACGGGGGTCGGTTCAAAAGGAAAATTGCGTCTTAATTCAAATGAACATAAAAAAGTCCTTCTCAAAGGCGCCCGCTGGGTTGTTGAGCAGGGTTTTGGAGAGAGGGAAGACCTTGAGCATACGGAATCACAGGGCTGCATTGAAGGAGCAGACCCTGACTTGATAAGTGAGAAAGCTTATAAACGGGGGAGTGCACAGCTCGGCACACTGGGTTCCGGAAATCATTTTACGGAAATCCAGTTTGTAGACGAGATATATGACGAAGGAGCCGCAAACAGTCTGGGGTTATTTAAGGATCAGATCACTGTAATGATTCATACAGGCTCACGCGGGTTCGGACATCAGGTATGTACGGATTTCCTTGAAGTAATGCAACGGGCTGTACGCAAATATAACATCGAACTGCCGGACAGGGAACTTGCCTGCGCGCCTTTCGACAGCCCTGAGGCAAGAGATTATCTGGCTGCCATGAAAGCTGCTGCCAATTATGCCTGGGCAAACAGACAGTTGATTATGCACTGGGTAAAAGAATCTTTTATGCACGTTCTCGGTGCAGGGCCTGAAACAACAGGAATGAGCCTTATATACGATGTTGCACATAACATAGCCAAGGTTGAAGAACATGTTGTTAACGGTAAAAAAAGAAAACTCATTGTCCACCGTAAAGGCGCAACAAGGGCATTCTCTCCAGGACATGCCGACTTGCCGGAGGTCTATAAACAGACAGGCCAACCTGTTATAATACCGGGTGATATGGGAAGGGCGTCATTTGTCCTTATCGGAACTGAAAAAGGGATGGAAGAATCCTTTGGCTCTACATGCCATGGAGCAGGCAGGGTAATGTCAAGACACCAGGCCATAAAAAAGGCCAAAGGCCGGGCTATCTGGAGAGAGATGGAAGACATGGGCATAATTGTAAGGGCCACGGGAAGGGGCACACTGGCAGAAGAGATGCCCGAGGCATATAAAGATGTCTCAAATGTTGTTAATGTTGTCCATAATGCAGGGTTGTCAAAAAAAGTTGCAAGGCTCAGACCACTCGGCGTAATAAAGGGATAAATTCTTGAAAAAAGAAAAACTTAAGATAGGGAGAATTCCCTATGCAAATTTGTTTCCTGTATTTTACTATCTCGACAATGAGTGTAATCATTCAAAATACACATTTATTAAAGGCGTTCCCTCCAAACTTAACAAAATGCTGCGTAACGGGGACCTGGACATCAGCCCGTTTTCCTCAATAGAATATCTGAGAAATAAAAAAAAGTACCTGATTCTCCCCTGGTTTTCCATAAGTTCTTCAGGGCCGATAGACAGCATATTGCTCTTCTCAAAGTTCCCGTTAAACGAACTGGGAGGGAAGACAATAGCCGTAACATCAGACTCTGAAACCTCTACCGCCCTTTTAAAGGTCATCCTCAAAGAGTTCCTTTCATTAAAATGTAAATTTAAACCAACATCACTGCGCAGTGTAAGAAACATTCTTTCATCATATTCCGCAGTCCTTCATATCGGAGATACTGCAATGATAGAGGCAAAGAAGCAATCAGCAATCAGCAGTCAGCAGTCAAATCCCCCCATCCCCCCTTTTTTAAAGGGGGGCAAGGGGGGATTATTTATTTATGACCTTGGAGAACTATGGGACAGGCAGACCGGGCTTCCGTTTGTATATGCATTGTGGGTAATAAGAAAAAAGTCTCTTCTGGAAAAAGGTGAGCTTATTAAAAAATTATCCTCGGATCTTCTCAATGCAAAAAAATATGCAACTAAAAATCTCCCGTTAATAGCCAGGGCATCGCCGCTGAAAAAATGGATCGGCGAGAAGGAACTTGTCAAATACTGGAAAATCATATCATATGACTTTACTGAAAAACACATGGAAGGATTGAGATTGTTTGAAAAGTACGCATTAAAAAAATAGATACGTCTTTTAACCCCAGCCGCTGCGGCGTCTTGCGCCAATAACCATCAGTACGGCAATAGCTCCAAAAATAATGGCAGCCTGTAAGATCGCCCAGATTCCTTCGAATGTCTCTTTTGCATTACTTATTATTACCGCGCTTATGCCCAGTGCAATGATGACAAAATAGATAAAAAAGACAGCGCCTGTTGGACGGAGACCCAGGTCAATCAGGCGGTGATGGAAATGGTCCTTCCCTCCATACTTAAGCCACTCAATAATCGTGCCGATCTTTTTCTCCCTGATTCTCATTATTGTGGTGAAGGTCATATCAAAAATCGGGACACCTAAAATCAAAACAGGTATACTTAAGCTTACTACATTATCTTCTGCCCAATTGCCCAGAACAGCTATCCCTGCTAACATAAAACCAATAAAAGTACTACCCGCATCCCCTAAGAAAATCTTTGCCTGTTTAAAGTTATGCGGCAAAAACCCAAGACAGCCTGCTATTAATATCAGGGCTATCAAACCTATTAATGGTTGATTGGTGAGGTATGCGATTATAGCAAAGAAGAGTGCACTTACAGCCGTAGATCCTGCTGCTAAACCATCTATTCCATCTAAGTAATTCACGGCATTGGTAATTCCTGTGACCCAGATCAGGGTCAGTACAACTTCTCCTGTATAACCGGTTAAGTTATTTGGCAAAAAACTGATGCGCACTCCAAGATAAACCATTATCAATGCAGCAATGAATTGCCCTGCCAGCTTTATTGGCGCTGATAGCCCCCTGACATCATCTATCAGACCGATTATAAATATTATCGTTCCACCAGCCAGTATTCCTGACATAAGGCGCAAAACAGTAAGGTCAAATAACAGCCCCGCGATTACAGCAATATATATTGCCAGGCCCCCTAAAAGAGGCACTGGATTCCCGTGTATCTTCCTATGATTGGGGATATCTACTACATTAAATTTTATGGCTATTTTTCTTAACAGAGGGGTAGAAAGATACGCTGCAAAAAAAGAAATCAAAAAAGGTATCAAAGGATTCATAAATCTATATGTCCTTTAATATGCGCAGAGCCTTAAATCCCTCTGCATATTTTACCCTGCCCTGGTAACCACGGAAATTAGCACAGGACCGGGCGCTTTCTAATATAGTAAGATCTTCAACCCTGGTTTTATCGACCTGCGAGGCATGTAATTTCAGGAGTTCCAGTTTCTTATCCAGCGCATCAGTAATATTTACAAATACATCCGGTTCAAAATTTTGTGTAGTAGGAACTTCATAATACAGGACTTCCTTCAGGTATCTCGTGGCTGAGACAGCAGCCTGAGCCAATATCCTGTGGTCCTGATGAATGTCATCAAGGTAATTAAAGAAGACCGTATGCGGTTTTGCCTCATTCACCGCATCTTCTATTACGGATATCAGCTCCTTACTTAGAGGTATCTCCGTATCCTGGAAGTTGCCCCAAAAAACCCGCCTGGCCTTCATGAATTTTACGGCCTCTTCCTGCTCCCTTTTCCTGAGCCCGGGATCTCCTCCCACGCTGCCCATGGTTAATACCAGGAGAAAGACATTATGACCCTTCCGAGCATATTTGATTAATGTCCCGCCACACCCAAACTCAATGTCATCCGGATGTGCAC
The DNA here is from genome assembly GCA_002897895.1 of bacterium BMS3Abin06. GTDB lineage: Bacteria > Nitrospirota > Thermodesulfovibrionia > UBA6902 > UBA6902 > BMS3ABIN06. Next base: position 541 of record BDSY01000011.1, on the reverse strand, counting down.
CTATAGCCAGTATATTCATCCTGTCCGACCTCCGTCTCCTTCACCCCTTAAAATTTTTCCACTTTCTCCGCCCTCGTTAAATAATAAATCTATAGAGGACATATACGGGGAAAAAATATTCTCTCTTCCCCTGTATTGCTGGTGATAGGTGGGATGAATAAAATTTTGATATTCCAGTTTTATTCCTGCCTGAGCAAACTTATCCTCTTTTAGATAATCCCTTCCTCCTGTTCCCGAGAGATAGGTATCTGCCTTCAGTCTTTTACATATCTCTATAATACGGTCCGTTTTCTGTGCGATGATATTTAGTTCAGATTCATAATACATAGGTGCTTTTATCTTAAACTCTTTTAAAATAAAATTGATTATATGCACATTCAGGTCAATCAACTTTTCCCATCTTTCAGCATACAATTCTTCAAAAAACATAAAATGATCTTTAAAAAATTCAGCCCGGCCATACCAGGTCTTTAGATTCTGCCAGTGCCGTTTCTGCCAGTCAGAGCTATTGTCAATTTTAACATCGCATATCTTTTGCCGT
>BDSY01000010.1 GCA_002897895.1 bacterium BMS3Abin06 | reverse complement strand
GAGCTTCACTTCTCTTTTCCAGACAAATTCTATCTTGCTTATAGTATTAGCATTTTTCTTGCCAGAGACTTTACAAGGTATACCCCCTATGATAGACTATTTGTATGATTAAAAGCAGATTCTTCCGGATATTATCTGCAACATTAGTTGTCGGGGTTTTGATTTTACTGAGTTATAATGAACAAAATGTAAAAATACTCCCCTCATACCGGACATCTTCCATGAAAGATTTGCACCTGACGCATAAAGAAGGCAGCAAAGTCAAATGGGAGCTTTCAGCAGATAAAGCAATTTTGCCAATTGGCAATAAAGAGGTCTTTCTTGAATCTTTATCTTTAAAAATAAACCGGACCCCGGTAATTTTCCTTACAAGTGGAAGCGGCATCTATGAAATCGACAACGGAGACATTACCCTCAATAAGAATGTGGAACTCAATATAAAGGAGACAACCTTTACAACAGACACGATGAAATACAACAGTAAGGATGAAATAATAACCACAGATGACGACATCAAATTTAACGGCAACAATTTCCTGATCGAGGGAACAGGTCTTATTGCAAAAACAAAACAACAAAACATGAGGATAATAAAGAATGTCAAGGCCATTTTTTATCGTTAACTTTCTTTTAATAACCTTAACATTTTATATTGCCGCATTTGCAGCCGGCCTCCCTGAAAATGCAAAAAAAGAAGCGGTAATTATAACATCTCAATCTCTTACTGCCGACAATAAAAACAATACTGCGGTATTCGAAGGTTCGGTGGTTGCAAAAACCGGCGGCATAATAATGTATGCGGATAAGATGACGGTCTTTTACGACAATTCCGAGAGCAAAATCAAAAAAATCCATGCCATTGGAAATGTCAGGGTTCACAAAAAAGAAAGGGCGTTGTTTTCTGAAGAAGCCATATATCTTGAAGATGAAGAAAAAATCATTTTTACAGGGAACCCCAAGGCCGTTGAGGGAGAAAACGTAATCACGGGAAAACAGATAATCTTTTATTTAAAGGACGACCGCGCTGTGGTCGAAGGAAGCAGGGTAATCCTGCAAAACAAACAAGGTCTGAAATAATGCATTCTCTTGAGGTCAGGGAACTTAAAAAAAGTTATAACGGGAAACCCGTAGTTTCCGATATTTCCCTGAATATTAATTCAGGGGAAATTGTAGGTCTTCTCGGGCCGAACGGAGCGGGAAAAACCACCACATTTTATATGATACTCGGTCTCATAACTCCTGATTCCGGCGACATCAGCCTTGACGGTGAAAACCTGAACAATTCGCCGATGTATAAGAGGGCAAGAAAAGGGATCGGGTACCTGCCCCAGGAAGCCTCTATTTTCAGGAAATTAAAAGTCGAAGACAATATCAAGGCGGTTCTCGAGATAATCGGCATCGATAAAAAGACAAAACAGGAAAAGCTTGAAAGCATTCTTCAGGAATTCAACCTCGTACCTATTGCAAAGAGTTACGGATATCATTTATCCGGCGGAGAACGGAGAAAGGTCGAAATAGCAAGGGCTATAGCCGTTGATCCCGTATTCATACTGCTTGATGAACCGTTTGCCGGGATAGACCCCATTGCCGTTAATGAATTAAAAAAAACACTCCTACAGCTCACGGACAAGGGAATCGGGCTTATTATTACGGACCACAATGTGCGCGAGACACTGTCAATAACCGACAGGGCGTATATAATAAGCGATGGGCAGATTCTGGCGCATGGGGCGCCGACAGACCTTATTTCAAATGAGCTGGTAAAAAGAAGTTATCTTGGAGAGGAGTTCAGATTATAATGGCAATGGAACAAAGACTCGAACTGAAACTCTCCCAGAAACTGATACTTACACCACAGCTTCAGCAATCGATCAGGCTCTTGCAGCTTCCCCTGCTTGAACTTACTCAGGATATCAACCAGGAACTTATGAATAATCCGCTGCTTGAAGAAAGCGCTGAAAGAGATGCCGAATCAAAAAATGAAGAGCCGGGCATGGAGGAAGAGCCGCTTCCCAGGCCTTCCGAAGATACAGAGGCTCCCCTTGAAAAAATATTCGGTTTTACTACGGATAACTACTTTGAGGAAAGAGAAAGCGACGGCAGGGATTTCGGTTATTTCAATGAAAGCGCTGAAGACACAACCTCCCCTTTCGAACGAAACAGGAGCAAAACCGACTTATATGAACATCTTCTCTGGCAGTTAAGACTCTCGAATGTACCTGAATCAGTCGGCAGGACTGCTGAAATAATCATCAATAATCTTAACGACTACGGCTATCTGCAGGCATCCCTCGATGAGGTCACGGAGCTTGCAAATGTTGACATGGAAACCGCTGCAGAAGCTCTCAGGTTTATTCAGGGGCTTGATCCATCAGGGGTAGGCGCCAAGGACCTTCAGGAATGCCTGCTCTTACAGACAGGCGCTCTCAACCTTAAGGGAACACTCGTGGAAGATATTTTGACCGATGGTTTCTCGGAACTCGAAGGGAAAAAATATAAACAACTCGCCGCTAAATTCAAGACATCAATTGACGAGGTCCTTGCAGCAGTTAAAATCATAGAGGGACTTGAACCGAGACCCGGAAGAAACTATTCAAGTGATGAGCCTGTTCACATAATCCCGGATGTTTACGTTGAAGAGTCCGAAGGTAAATTCATCATAACGCTGAATGATGAAGGTGTTCCAAGACTCAGGCTTTCAAATTACTACAGAAAACTCTTAACAAATAAAAAATCACTGGGACCGGAAGAAAAACAGTTCCTGGAAGAAAAATTGCGTGCCGCCATATGGATGCTGAAAAGCCTTGACCAGAGAAACAGGACTATATACAAAGTGACGGCAAGCATTCTGAAGTTCCAGGAAGACTTTTTCAGAAAAGGACATAAATACCTCAAACCTTTGAACCTCAGAGATGTTGCAGAAGATTTAGGCTTACACGAAAGCACAATAAGCAGGGTAACATCCAATAAATATATTCAATGTCCCCAGGGACTTTTGAGTTTCAGATATTTTTTCAGCAATGCGGTGGCCACTGCAAGCGGAGATATGTCGTCATCAATTGTTAAGGACATTATAAAGCAGATTGTTTCCGGAGAGGATCCGCAAAAACCGCTGAACGATCAGAAAATAGTCGAGATATTGAAGAGCAAAGGCATAACTATTGCCCGCAGAACAACGGCAAAATACAGGGAAGAACTGAAGATACCGTCTCATTTGAAACGCAAGAAATGGTTCTGATATATAAATATCCGATAGCAATTGCACAAGGAGGAGCGGAATGAACATAATTATTAATTGCAAACAAATGGATCTGACGAAAAACCTTAAAGAATATGCAGAGGAGAAAATCGGTAAATTTAAAAAATATCTCGGCAATATTGCCGAGGCAACCGTAACTTTAAGTGTTGAGAAATACAGGCACAAAGCGGAAGTTCTCCTGAAGGTCAACGGCTCGTTCATACAGGCGGAAAGCATAACCAATGAAATGTATTCATCCATTGACGAAGTAGTAGAAAAGCTTGCCCGCCAGGTAAGAAAATATAAGGAAAAAACCGTATCCCACAGAAAAAATAAAGACAGGCAGGAAGCCCTCCCGGCTGTTGAAGAGGCATTCCCGGTGATCATAAAGAACAAGTCGTACAACATAAAACCCATGAGCGTTGATGAAGCCGCCATGCAGATGGACCTGTTGGATAAAAATTTCTTTATATTTACAAATGCATCCTCGGGGAATATCAATGTTTTATATAAAAGAACCGACGGGAACTTCGGACTCATAGAACCGATAAAATGAAGGCTCACAAAAGCGACCGGCTCTCTACCATTATTTTAACCGGTCTTTCAGGATCAGGAAAAACAATAGCGCTGAACGCCTTTGAGGACAGCGGGTTTTTTTGCGTAGACAACCTCCCCTCCTCATTAATCCGGACATTTGTGAATCTATGCACCAAGACGCCTACCATATCAAAAATCGCTATAGGGGTCGATATCAGGGAAAGGAAATTTTTAACTAACTTTTCAGATACAATATCCACCCTGAGAAAAAAAAGGAATATACAGATCATATTTCTTGAGGCAACAAATGAGGTGCTTATCAGGAGATTCAAGGAAACGAGAAGACCTCACCCCCTTGGCTACAAAGACCTTAAAAAAGCGCTCCACAGAGAAGCACAATTGCTCTCACGTATAAGACAGGAAGCATCTACAATTATAGACACGTCTTCTTTAAGCCCACATCAGCTCCGCAAACTCATAATAGAATTTTACCTTAAAAAAGGCCCGAAAGAAATGACTATCAACCTTGTTTCCTTCGGGTATAAATACGGGATACCTTTAGAGTCGGACCTCCTGTTTGATGTCAGGTTTTTGCCGAATCCCTATTTCATTGAGGAACTTAAACCACTGCCCGGAACATCCGCAAAAGTAAAAAAATTTGTTCTGTCCCAAAGAGACACAGGGGAATTCTTTGATAAACTCTATCCCCTTTTAAATCATATTATCCCTCTCTACAAAAAAGAGGGTAAGAGTTACCTGACAATAGGTATCGGGTGCACAGGTGGCAGGCACAGATCACCGGCTATTGTCCAGGAAATAGGGAAAACATTAAAGAAACAGAAATTGGAGATAACGGTAAATCACAGGGAC
>BDSY01000009.1 GCA_002897895.1 bacterium BMS3Abin06 | reverse complement strand
TGATCAGACCCGGCTTCCGCGGGAAGTAATTTATGTGGATTGCACGGATTATCATATGGTTGCAAAGGGAATAAAAGATCTCTGGATCCGTGGAGCCCCTGCGATCGGCATAGCAGCATCCATGGGGATAGCAATAGGCGCACAGGAGATTAAGGCATCCGGGTTTGATGAGTTCATGGCAGGGCTGGAACCTGTTTTCCAAACCCTGCTTGAAACAAGGCCGACTGCCGTAAATATACAGTGGGCGGTTGAGAGAACAAAGAAACTTCTGGCCGGGAAAAAAGATGAATCCGTTGATTCATTAAAATCCTTCTTAATAGAAGAGGCAAACAATGTCCTTGCACAAGACATAGAGATTAACAGGACAATCGGTAAATGGGGCGCCCGGTTCATAAAAGACGGCGATACTATTATTACACACTGCAACGCAGGCTCACTTGCAACAGGAGGCTACGGAACAGCTACCGGCCCGATCAGGGTTGCAGTCGAGCAGGGAAAGAAAATTCAGGTCATTGCCGATGAGACAAGACCCGTGCTTCAGGGCTGCCGTCTGACTGCATGGGAGCTCATGCAGGACAATATACCGGTAACCCTGATAACAGACAATACAGCCGGCGCACTTTTGCGAAAAGGGGAAATAAACCTTGCCATAGTAGGCACTGACAGAACTGTTGCAAACGGCGATGTTGCAAACAAGATAGGAACCTATCCCCTGGCTGTGCTTTGTAAAGAAAACGGCGTGCCCTTTTACGTTGCCGCACCTCTGAGCAGTATAGATTTTTCCATACCGTCAGGAGATTTCATCCCCATAGAAGAGAGGGGCCCTGAGGAAGTTACCCATGTATTCGGATGTCATATAGCGCCTGAAGGCGTTAAGGTCAGAAACATTGCCTTTGATGTAACACCTGCAAAATACGTAACCGGTATAATTACTGAAAAGGGGGTATTCAGGCCGAAGGACTTACACAAGCTGAACGAGAGGGGAGCAGACCTGGATTCTATTATGATGAAGGTGAATGAAGAGAGAGGCACAAAGGCACAAAGTGGCAAAGGCACAGAGGGATAAAATGGAACAAATGACTATCGAAAAAATTTGGGAGTATTACAAGGAAGATCTTCAATTAGCTGAAGAAAAAATGAGCGGGATATTGAAGACAGTTGCTCCTGCAATTTCCGCTGTCGGAAATCATATCTCTTCAGCCGGCGGTAAACGCATTCGTCCCTTTCTCGCGATACTCTGTTCAAAGCTTTTCGGCAATGCAGGCGACGAAGTCAGCACCCTTGCCGGCAGCGTGGAATTTATCCACGCCGCTTCATTGATTCATGATGATGTAGTTGACGGAGCCGGTCTCAGAAGGGGCCTGCCCGCGGCCCACTCCATCTGGGGCAACCAGGTCGTGATCCTTGTGGGAGATTTCCTTTATGCCAATGCATTGAGGCTGGCAAACCTCCTCGGGAGACAGGGGATCATGGATGCGCTTTGCACGGCAACGGCAAAAATGAGTGAAGGTGAATTAATACAGCTCAGCAAAAAAGGCAACCCGGATATGTCTGAAGAAGACTACATGAAAATAATTCAGGGAAAGACCGCCATCCTGATGTCGGCAGCCTGCAAAGGCGGGGCAATACTCGGAAATGCATCACAGGAGCAGGAAAAAGCCCTTGAATCTTTCGGCCTCAAATTCGGTTTCACCTTTCAGATAGCAGACGATATCCTTGATTACAGGGCTGAAGAAAAAGTCTTTGGAAAGACACTCGGCAAAGATCTTGAAGAAGGCAAAATCACGCTCCCGCTTATTAACCTGCTGAGAGATGCCGAAGGCAGCGAAACTGAACGGATAGAGGAAATAATCAGGGCTGAAAAAATAACAGAGAAGGATCTTGCCGACATCCAGGATTTATTCGATAAGTACAAATCCATTGAAAAGTCATACGAGAAGGCAGCGACCCTTATTAATGAAGCAAAAGCAGAACTCAGTATTTTCGGGGATTCCATGGAGAAAAATTCGCTCCTTGCAATTTCAGATTATGTGTTGACAAGGAAAAAATAGAATTGTATGTCTATTTTCGGTGTCATTCCCGCTTGTCGGGAATCCTTCAACCTGTTCGGGATCACAAAAAAGATTCCGGACAAGCCGGAATGACAGCAATTTTGAATCTTGAATATTAAATTTTAAAATTTTATTATTATCATGCATCCTCTTGTAAAACTTGCAAAAGAGACGGTTGAACAATATATCCTCAACGGGAAGATCATCAAGCCGCCTGCTGAGCCGGCTCCTGAAATGACCGAAAAAGCAGGCGTCTTTGTATCAATCAAAAAGAAAGGTGAATTGAGAGGCTGTATCGGAACATTCCAGCCGACTGCGGAAAATGTTGCATCCGAGATTATTCAAAACGCAATAAGCGCTGCAACTCAGGACCCCCGATTTGCTCCTGTGAACTCTTCTGAACTCGATGACCTTGAATATTCCGTTGATGTGCTGACCAAACCGGAAAGGGTCGGGAGCAAAAAAGACCTTGATCCTGAAAGATACGGGGTAATTGTAAAAAGCGGCGTGCGCAGAGGACTACTGCTCCCTGATCTGGAGGGAGTTAACACGGTTGACGAACAGGTCGGTATAGCATGTATGAAGGCCGGGATAGATTCAGATGAAAATATCGAACTTTACCGGTTTGAAGTAAAAAGATATAAATAATCATGTCTGATAAAACCCCTCTTGAACTGGATATAGAACATCGTGAGAGGTACAGGATGACGCTCAGCGTCAAAATATTAATCGTGCTTCTTTTAATAAGTATCTGCATTGCCGGTGTATACTCATTTAAACTTAAAAAGCAAATCTCGGAAATAGAGCGGGAAGCAGTGGTCATGAAAGAGAGTTTCAGGAAAGAAAAGGTTGAACTCCTGAGGCAAATCAAGCAGCTTCAGGCAAAACATGTGACTTCGGAAACTGATATAAACTGAAGAGACTTTAACTCATATTAAGATTGGGGCTTCGTGCAATCGAGTGGGTCAATTTTTGGATCCTCTCTTCCCCTCTTTTGGGAAAGAGGGGTAAGGGGAGATTTTTGATAATTAATTTCCATTCACTGTCAAGCCGGATTGAGTCCGGCATCTTTTTCAGCAGGCTCAATACAGAAGCAAGAACTTTTTGCAATATGCAAGACGCGACCCCTTACCGTTCACGACCCCGTACCGTTTTCCGGTAATTTAAGAGAGACATTTTTTATTAATATGGCAAGCTCTTGGTATAAAGTAACAGCTCCGAGTCGGGGGATTTTCTTATTAACGGAAAATTTACCTTTGAGATCGGCGGGAAGAACAAGGACTTTAACCGGATTAAAGACATAAAAAATTCCTTTCCGGCAGTAGACGATATAGAAATAGGGGTTGGAAATAAAATCCCCTTATGGCTCTTTAAGCAAACGCCGTCCATGCACTACAGACATTACAATTACTTGCCCTTGATCTTCTTTAAATCTATAAAGGACTCGGTAGTTACCAACTAAAATCTCTCGATATGGCAAATGCGGAAACTCAGGCACATTACGACCCATCAGTGGGAATCTGGCAAGGTTGGAGACATCATTTTGAATATTTTCGACCTGGATTTGAGCATATCGCCTTGAATCTTTTGCAATAAATTCATAGATATTATTCAAATCATTGAGTGAGCGCAATGTCCATTTTATCTTTTGAACCACTTAGAGGTCTCCTTGACAACTTCCTCATGTGAAACAACTCTTCCTTCACGAACATCTTTTTCAGCAGCCTCAAGTTTTTGCCTAAGGTAAAGGCGATACATAATCTCATCTATGTCTACTTCATCCGGCAGGTCTTTTACTATTTCAAGAACTTGCTGCTTAGTGATAGTCATGTTACTCCCCTTTTTGTTTTAATTATATCACAACGAAATTTTCAGTAATATGCTGTTTTCGCGAGCCCTAAGATCACTATGAGTCATGGACAAACTCTCTTACTGGAATGTCGTCAGGCCGGCATTAATGAATAAACGGTTCAAAAAGGCTAATGAAAGGATTGATTTAAAAACTGACATTTCAAGGTCGCATGGACGGGTTTAGCGTTTTTTGTTGTTCTATGTATCATGTCCAGACCTGACACTGAATTTTCTTTATATATTTAGACGACCTTGAGGGCAAAAAAGATGGCAAGATTGAAGCAATTTCTTCCTTAGGGTTCGGAATTATACCTGTGTTGTTGTGTGAGTTGTAGTTCCCAGAAGCTTGACCCTCGAAGCTATGC
>BDSY01000008.1 GCA_002897895.1 bacterium BMS3Abin06 | reverse complement strand
CCCTTGGTAGAGCCCCTTTTTCGATAAATTCGATATGCTTTCAATAGTTGCTTTACAAAATTATCTCCGATATTATTCTTATATCTCTTTGAAAAATAAGGATCATTAAAGTTTATGCGTCGGCTCTCTATTTTGTTGTCGGGGTCTTCAAGTGACAGCAACTGTTCAATATTTTCGTCCTTTTCCCCTCCCTTCTGCCCGGAGTGTATCTCCATTACTTTGTCCGCGTAGTAACCGCCAAAGAATGACCGGGATGCGATCATGGTCTTTAAAATGCCGGCGTGATCGGTATTTTGAGCAACAACCAGAACAAAAGGCTTTACTATGGACACATTATTATCCCTTCCGTAAATATCCAGCGCCGCCTTGGTGTCCTCATGAATTCTGATCCCATCCTCTAATTTGATCCTGTCTACTTCATCTGTTGAATAATGGGAAGGATCAAAGTTTTTACGTGTTGCAACCGCCGGTTCTTTGACAAAACCGTCCTGGATGGCTTTTGCAAGTGAATATTCATAGACAACATTTTTGAATTTAATGGCGCCGCCTGATCTTTCCACCTGAGGAGTAGCGGTCAGTTCCAGGCCTAATATCGGATTCAATTCATTGATTACTTCCATTCCCCTGTCGGCACGGTAATGATGGGACTCGTCCATCAGCAGTACAAGGTCATCCAGATTGGAGAGATAGTTAAAATAAGATTCCCCCAGGAATTCCGAGAGTCTTTTTATCCGGGGGGCATTGCCGCCTCTCGTCTCTGAATTAATTTTTGATATGTTGAATATATTAATGTGAACGTTTGAAGCGAATAATTTAGCATTACTGTAATTGTCCCCGGTGATAATGACCGGCTGATTATGAACAAACTCTCCGATTCCCTGAAATACATATTTGGGATGGGTTGAAATGGAAAAGTCATCAATCAGTTTCTTATAGATTGTCAGGTTCGGGGCCAGGACAAAGAAGTTCCTGATTCCTTTTGTCAAATAAAGATATGTTACAAAAGCCCCCATAAGCCGGGTCTTGCCGACACCGGTAGCCAAGGCAAAGCACATAGAGGGGAAATCTCTTTCAAAATCAGTGCAGGTGGGATATTGGGCTTTAACTATTGCAAGTTCAGAATTCAACCGGTCAGTTCTTTCCTGATTATTTACCACCCCTGTATCCCCTCCTAAAACAGGAGGGGAGCTTTTTGCAAGAGATAATTTATTTGATAAGTTTGCAAGTATATTAAGGCTTTCCTCTTGCGGAGGCCGCAGGCTTAACCTGTTTCTGATTGAGACTGCAATTTTATCCATTCCTCTTTCCTTTACTCCCCTCCTTGGTTAAGGAGGGGCCGGGGGTGGTTGGTAAGCCCTTGGTTAAGGAGGGGCCGGGGGTGGTTGGTAAGGTTAAGGTTGGGGCAAGGTGTGGTTCGTCTGAAATAAAACTTCTCTTTATTTCCTCTAACACTCCTTCAGTATTTTCAAATACATCCTTATTTTCAAATCTCATGACTTCAATATTTAAACATCCAAGATATTCCGACCTTATAGTATCATACTCAAACCCCGGTTCAGTATAATGTCCTGACCCATCCAGTTCAACACAAAGCTTTTCCGAAGGACAGTAAAAATCAAGTACATATGGACCTACACTGTGCTGTCTTCTGAACTTCCTGTTTTCTAACTGACTGTTTTTCAGCAATGACCATAATTTAGCTTCAGCAGGGGTAAGGTTGTTTCTGAGTTTTTTTCTGTTAACTTTTAAAGTTTTTTTGTTATGGATTTGTTCTCTCATTTATCCGGTTAACACCTCTGTATCTCCTGATTATTTACCACCCCTGCCCCTCCTAAAACAGGAGGGGAGCTTTTTTCTCGCCCTTTTTGTTACGTTTCTTATTATCTGATTTATAACTCCCCTCCTTGGTTAAGGAGGGGTTGGGGGTGGTTGGTTCAGGTCCCTTTGGTACAAATTCCGCTTCATCAGGATCAACCGGCATACTCACTATATTCAAACTATAGTCTTCTTTGCCGAATTCACACCGGCCCAGGAGCATGTTCGGTATCTTTTTAACGGTGATATTGGCATAACGATCTATACATGCCTTGGAGAATGATTTACAGCAGATCAAAAGGCTTTCATCAGGTTTCATATCATCGTGTATCCTGTCCAGTTCCTTGACTGTTACAAAGTTTGTTGTCGTGAATATATAATCCTTCTCAGTTGACCTGCCCTGTTTCCAGTATACCGATTCATCGGGACTGTATTTAAAACCCTCATGCTTTGCCATCGCAGAGGCAAGCATGTCTGCATTGTATCGTTCATCAATTATCCAGTTGTCGTATTTGTCCTGCTTCAATAAGCTCGGCGCTAAATAGTAATATTTAAATCCGCCGCCGCCCTGCCAGTTTTCTGCTTTTGAGATACCGCCTTGATCTGTGCCGTCAACAACTTTTTTTATTCGAGGAAGACAATGCGTATTACAATGATCTCCCAATTCAATCCCGATCCATTTTCTCTTCATCTTATGAGCAACTGCAGATGTTGTTCCAGAGCCGAGAAAAGAGTCTAAAATCCAATCATTCTCATTTGATACTAAGGTTAAAATACGTTGCAGTAATCGTTCCGGTTTCGGAGTTGCAAAGACTTCTTCACTATTAAAAGCCTTTACTTCTCTTTTTGCTTCCTGATTATCGCCAACTTCGGTTCTAAACCAAATTGTTTTTGATACAGTTCCCTCCTGTACTTCTGATAGAAATCTTTTCAATCGTGGCATATTGTTGCCGGATTCTCCAAACCAAATTCTATTATCAGTTACCAACTCTTCAAACTTTTCTTTTGCTACGGCCCAACATCTTGACTCGGTAGGGTTTACCACCCTTCCAGAAGGCAGCTTAATTGGATAATCTGTGTTTGGAGTATATGTTTTTACAGTCAAGTCCGAAGATGTCCAGACACCCCTCGGATCATTATCAGGATTCTTGTATCGAGAGTCCATCTCAGCAGTTCTCGGTAAGAGATTCGGTCTCCAGATTTCTTTGCTTTTCGCATATACAAGAATATGATCATGGCTGTCTGAAAGCCATTTAGCATCATTTTGAGGAGAAAACTTCTTCTCCCATATCACATTATTAACAAAATTTTTTCTTCCAAATATCTCATCACAAAGGACTTTCAAATAATGAGATTCATCATCGTCAATAGAAATCCAAAGACTTCCATCATTACTTAAGAGCCTGTGCAATATTTCGATTCTCGGCTTAATCAAACTCAACCAGATTGAATGCTCCAACCCATCATCATAATGATCAAAAGCATTCCCGGTATTGTACGGCGGATCAATATAAATACATTTAATCTTCCCTGTAAAATCCTGCTCAAGGGCCTTTAACGCCAGCAGATTATCCCCATGGATAAGCATATTCTCCGCATTCTTGTCACCATAGGACTTCTCCGGGTCTTCAATCAGAATCCGCGGCTCAAGCTTCGGCTGTTTGTCTTTTCCTATCCATGTGAGTTCCAGCTTCTGTTTTTTAGCCACCAACTATCTCCCAATGCCCGCCTTTGGCCGGGCCGACACGTTTGAGCAAACCTTCTTTCTTCAATTTCACAATATTCTTGTCAATAGCAGTTGTACTAATACCGATGATTTCAGATAATTCCTTTTTAGAGATATAAGGGTTATCTTTTACTAATTGTAGGATTTGCTTTTGACTTTCCGCCAACCCTTCTACCAACCCTTTCCCCGTACTTTCTACCCCCTTTTTCACCGAACTTTTTCCTGAGAGTTCAGCCCCTTCAGTATAACTTTTCCGCTTAAATGTGGTGATAAACTTGCTTCCTGCTTCGCTGAACCCGGCATCCGGCTCTTTGGAGAGAATCAGACTGATCCCGCGTCCCCATTTCTCTATAAAATGAACACGATGACACATCTCCGCAATCAACTCATTTCTTCTCTCCGAAACCATCTTCCCGTAAAATTATAACACTTACCTGGATTTTCACGTAAGTAATTAAACTAACATATAGCATCGAAAGATAGCATAATGAGGGAGTCATTTAAGAGTAATAACAAAATTCATTTTTGAGACCCATGGCAATTTGAAGGGGGTATTGAT
>BDSY01000007.1 GCA_002897895.1 bacterium BMS3Abin06 | reverse complement strand
AGAAAACATTAAAAACTTTTTCGGATGGCCTTTTACCAAATCAATTAGATGTGATAAAATTGTTGAAAATCCCTAAAGATAAATATCTAACCTGATAATTTTACATCTTTAAAGTGCGGAATGTAGGGTACTATAGCGGATATGAGCTTATTTATGGAGTTGAGCAATTTTCAATGCCAAGTTGATCCATTGTATGGATATATCTTGTTTTTTTAAAGGGGAACTTCGGTTTTAACCGGCGTAATCCTAAAAACAATCCTGATTTTTTGGGTCGCTTCAGAGACTTTCGCCTAAATATTTTCGACCTTTTTTGCCTTTTTCGCTACTTCCCGGGCCATTTTTTTCTTATGGTCTTTAAGGGCCACAGCAATTTTTGAATCTTTTAAACTTAAAATCTGAGCTGCAAAAATGGCTGCATTTTTTGCGCCTGCCTTACCCACTGCCATTGTGGCTACAGGAATTCCGGGAGGCATCTGGACGGTTGAATAGAGGGCATCCATGCCTTTTAAAGGAGAAGAATCTATTGGAACGCCTATAACCGGAAGAATTGTATGTGAAGCTATTACGCCTGCAAGGTGGGCGGCGGCTCCCGCACCTGCAATGATTACCTGGACACCGTTTTTTTCCGCCTGCTTTATAATCTTCAGGGTCCTGTCGGGTGTTCTGTGAGCGGAAGATACAGTCATGTGATAAGGTATGTTAAATTCATCTAATAATTTTGCGGTTGTCTCCATCACAGGAAGATCTGAATCACTGCCCATAACAATTAAAACATCCTGTTTCATTTTTTTCTCCTTTCAAGCGAACATTCCGGCTGCTGCTTTTTTATCGCCTTATCCGCAATATCCTTCCTGTAATGCATTCCTTCAAAGCGGATTTTCTCTATGGCCCTGTATGCATTATCTCTGGCAGTCCGGATATCCCTACCCAGAGCGGTTACTCCGAGCACCCTTCCGCCGGAGGTGACTATTTCTCCGTTATTTAAACTTGTGCCTGCATGAAAAACTACTACATTTTTATCATCCTTAAAAGAATCAAGCCCCTTGATGATTTTTCCTTTTTCATAAGAGCCGGGATAACCCTTTGATGCAAGCACAACACAGACAGATGCATCATCTTTCCACGATACTGTTACGTCTTTTAATCCGCCCTCTGCCGTTGCCTTCAATAAATCAAAAAAGTCGCTCTCAAGTCTCGATAAAACCGGCTGCGCTTCCGGGTCGCCAAAGCGGACATTAAATTCCAGGACATACGGCTTGCCGTCACAGATCATAATGCCTGTATATATTACCCCTCTGTAATTTATTCTCTCCCTCCGAAGTCCTTTCATGATCGGGGTTATGACACTATTCATGATATCGCTTCTTAAAGATTCCGTTACAACAGGGGCCGGACTGTATGCGCCCATGCCGCCGGTATTAGGCCCCCTGTCCCCGTCAAAAACCTGCTTATGATCCTGGGACGTAGCAAGTGGAACAACGGTTTTTCCATCCGTCAAAATCATAAAGGATGCCTCTTCTCCCTTTAAACACTGCTCGACCAGGACCTTATTGCCTGCATCACCAAATACCCTCTCTTTCATTATCATCTTCAGGGCGTCTGTTGCTTCATCAACCGTCCCGGCCACGATAACGCCCTTGCCCGCAGCAAGTCCGTCGGCCTTTATCACAATAGGCGCTCCTTTAAGCCTCACATATTCTTCCGCCTGCCTGTAAGACGTGAAGGTTTTATACTCGGCAGTCGGGATTCCGTATTTGAGCATAAAATCCTTTGCGAATATTTTACTTCCTTCAAGCCGGGCGCCTGCCTTATCAGGACCAAAAATCCTGCGGCCTTCTTTTACAAATGCATCGACAACCCCTGCAGTAAGCGGGACTTCAGGCCCGACGACTGTAAGGTCAATCCAGTTATATTTGACAAAATCCAGCAGCGATTCAATATTATCCGGCTTTATATCGATGCACTCTGCAATCCCGGATATCCCGGCATTG
Source organism: bacterium BMS3Abin06 (assembly GCA_002897895.1). Taxonomy (GTDB): domain Bacteria; phylum Nitrospirota; class Thermodesulfovibrionia; order UBA6902; family UBA6902; genus BMS3ABIN06. The sequence goes on along the minus strand of BDSY01000007.1, from coordinate 2,080 downwards.
CCCGGAGCGCAGTAAACCTTTTTGACCCTCGGGCTTTGAGCAAGTTTCCATACAAGGGCATGCTCCCTTCCACCGCCTCCGATTACAAGGACTTTCATATGTTAAATCTCCTGTTTATTTTAAAGTAACCGTTCACGGTTCACGCTTCACGGTCTTTAATGCCTGAAATGCCTCATCCCGGTAAAGACCATTGTCATGTTATGTTCATCAGCAGCAGCTATGGTATCGGCATCCTTTATTGAACCACCGGGCTGGATTACTGCTGTTGCTCCGGCCTCTGCCACAACGTCAATGCCGTCCCTGTTCGGGAAAAAGGCATCCGAGGCAACGGCTGAGCCTTTCAAAGAGATATTAAAATTCCCGGCCTTCATTGCGGCAAGCCTTGCAGAGTCAACCCTGCTGGTCTGGCCGCAGCCGATTCCGAGTGTCCGGTCTTTTGTAGAATAAATAATTGCATTTGACTTCATATGCTTGCATATCCTCCATGCAAACGCCATTGCAGCGTACTCATCATCATCAGGCTGCCTTTTTGTAACCACTTTCAATGACCTCAGGTCTTCTATCATCGCGGTATCTCTTTCCTGCACAAGAAGCCCGCCCTGGATTTTCCTCATCTCAAAACCTGTTACATCTTCAGTTATATCAAGCTCAAGCAGCCTGATGTTGGGTTTCGCGCTCAACAGTTTCAGCGCTTCCGCATCAAAACAGGGTGCAATAATTATTTCGACAAAAAGTGAGAGTATTTCTTTTGCAGTCGCTTCATCAACGTTCCGGTTTAATGAAATAACACCTCCGAACGCTGAAATCGGGTCTGTCTCAAAGGCATTTTTATAAGCCCTTGAAATGGCGTCATCTACTGCCACGCCGCATGGATTATTGTGCTTGACAATAACCGCTGTCGGCTGACCTTTAAACTCCTTTGCAAGGTCGACAGCAGCGCTCGAATCAAGATAATTATTAAAGGACATTTCCTTGCCCTGCAAAATCTTTGCATCAACGATTGATAATCCATTATACAAAGGCTCTCTGTATACCGCAGCCTTCATGTGAGGGTTTTCCCCGTATCTCAGACTGCTGATCCTGCTGAAACTCATATTAAGTGTCGGCTGAAATGGATTATCAGGTTCAGCCTGTTTATTAAGATAATTTGAAATGAGCGTGTCATATTTCGCAGTATGGGCAAAAACCTTTCTGGCGAGATAATATCTGGTGTCAAAACCTGCCTCTCCATTGCCGGAATTTAATTCTTCAAGAATTTTTGAATAATCATCAGGGTCTACAATGACAATCACATCCTTAAAGTTTTTCGATGCTGCCCTGAGCATGGTCGGGCCGCCTATATCAATGTTTTCAATGGCCTCTTCAAACTTTACATCCGGTTTTGAGACCGTCTGCTCAAAGGGATAAAGGTTAACAACAACCATGTCTATCGAGTCTATGTTGTGGGCCTTCACATCTTCCTGATCCTGCGGATTATCCCTCCTCCAGAGAAGGCCGCCGTGAATTTTCGGATGAAGAGTTTTGAGCCTGCCGCCTAACATTTCCGGGAAGTTTGTGTGCTCTGATACATCCTTCACACTAAGCCCGGCATCCTTTAAAGCCTTTGCAGTACCTCCTGTTGAAAGTATCTCTACTCCAAGCCCGGCAAGGCCCTGTGCAAATTCCACTATTGCGGTTTTGTCTGAAACGCTTATTAATGCCCTTTGAACTTTTGACATGTAGTCCTCCTTGGTTCAATATGTTGTGTTAACGGTATGATTAAATTGAGCTTATTATCTGATGCCGGTAAGACATTTTAGACTATTTGTACAAAAAAATGTAACCGTTCACAGGCAATAATACCACAAGGGGCATCGACTATTGTTTGCATAAAGCTAAATTTGACTTAGGTCTGGCCCGATAGATATATTTTATAGTGAAAATTTGAGATCATTGCCCCGAAAAATTAATTAACACTGATTTTCATTCAGATAGTTAGTATCCCTACCCTAACGACGTTGAGCTCCTGTTTTCTTAAATTTCTCTTGCATTTTCAGGCAGCTACACGGCTATCGATTTTTCAGCAAGCAGTTACGGGTAC
>BDSY01000006.1 GCA_002897895.1 bacterium BMS3Abin06 | reverse complement strand
TTTACAAAATCGTGAAGTATGGCGCTTAAGTTCATTACTGTTTTCTGATGTGTAAATCCCGGTGACGGTGTCATAAGAATCTCCCCTTCAATAAGTTCATACAGCCTGTCTGAATTTGCCGTATAGACGAGATAATCTTTATAGGTAAGGGCTAATGATTTTGATTTCAGCATAATTTTAATATAGCAGAGCAATAAGCAATTTGCAAAAAATAAAGCGGTTAAAGGTTATCAGTTTACGGTTTGCAGTTAAAACTGTGAACTGTTAACCGGCAACCGTGAACGGTTACTTTTTTCTTTATATATTTAACATGCAAATCCCCCCTCGGGGGGGCGAGGGGGGATTTGAAGTGGTAATGAAGGATTCACTGTCTTACAGTTTATCCATAATTTTGTTGGATACCCTTTTTGTAAGGAAATCCACCAAATGTAAAAAACTATCTCATTTTCTTCTGAACCGCTTCCTGACTGCCATTACAGCGCCGCCGGTAATAAAAAGAATTGTGCTTACAGGCTCGGGTACGACCGGGGGGGTATTATTAGTAGCAGCACCGGTAAGAGTGGATAAGTCACCTGCACCATCCTTAAACGCAGCATGCCAGTTAAAACCATTAATCTGCTGGTCAGCAGTAAAACTGAATCCACCGAGTGAATCGTCGGCGACTATATACGCTGATGAATCTGTACTCATTGCATTGAGATAAGTAGTTGTATTTTCACCTTCCCATACAGTACCAAACCAGTAGTCAGGGAGGGCTGAGCCCGTAACAGTTATGGGATCACTAACGTCCAGAAACAGAAATACACTATACATATCTTCCAAGGTGGATGTATTCCCAAATGTAAAATCATATTGCCAGACTCCACCTGAATTCGATTCAATGTATCCTATATCAGCGCCTGTGGTTGCCCGCGCTTCAGCAGAATATATGATGGAAAATCCGGCTATAATAATCAATGCCATCAAAAATTTTATCAGTTTCATCTCAGCCTTTCTCCTTTTATTTCTATCGTTAAATTTCCCCTTTTCATCCTATGTCCTCTCAGGGATTAAGTGTTATTGTGAAGTCTCCTGATGTTAAAGGCTGCGAAGTGAGTTCATACACTGTGCTGGTTGCGGAAGGAGTACTAATCATTATTCCTATAGAATCAAGAGGATCGTCGTCAGTAATTGTTGCGATAAAATCATATCCATTACCAGACTCAAGAGTGCTGAATAAACTTCCCGTGCCCTTGATTGTCGCAATGTTACCCTCTAAGGTGATCTCTGTTATTGATGTATCTTTCAGAGTTAACGCCTCTGCTTCATCCTGATAACTTAAAGTAGAGCCATCGAGATCTCCCTCACTTACAGCTAACGATAAAGTTGCCAGTAAAGTACCCGACGATGTGGCAATACCATTTCCATCCACTGCAACAGGGGCATATGAAACGCCAGTCACCAAGGCAGTAATGTCGGTCTGGCATAATTGATCGTTGTTACTATCTAAAAAAGTTACAACTCCACCAGTTGTATCCATATCCACACCCACTTCATCAAAAAATAAATCAAGGCCTTCGCCGATTGTAAAAGGGTCTGTTAGTGGATCAACATTATCAGCATCATAATCATCAAGCAAAACGGCTAAAACATCCTGAACATCTTCGACAGCGTCATCAAGTGCGGTCTGGTCTATGGGATGAGAGCCAGGATCGTTATAAACATCTGCCGGGTCATTTACGCCCGCTGCTGCTGCAACTATCAGATTTGTCAGGGGATTAACATTGCCGGTTCCCGGCCCCATTGAAACTGAATAGAGAACCTCACCTGTACCTGTCGTATCTTCAGCGCGGATGTAAAAAGGCGGTGTAAGCCCGGTCACGTCAAATGAAAAAGTCCCGCCTGCCCCAATTGCCTGCGGCCCGAGCACTGTGCCGTTTGAATCTTTCAAAGTTACAGTACCGGTCATGGCTGCGCCTGTTGCCGCAACCCCTGAGACCGTAGATGTAGTTCCAGTCGTCGGTTCTTCTGACGTCGGTTCTTCTGACGAACTTAAAGTCGGCGACGTGGGATTGACGTCCTTACTTCCGCAAGAGATTACAAACAGTCCCATCAACAACATCATTGACAGGGCCAGCATATACCTTGATTTATTGTTTTTCATATACCTTTCTTACCCTCCTTTTTTCTGTTAACAGGAAGTTAACTATAAATTAGTACCGATCCGCACAACGGGAAGTTAAACTATCCCGCTGCACAGCTTTTAACATTTATTTAATGAAATCAGATGTATTAATAACAGACAAATTAACGAACTTAGAATTAAGTTTGCAAGAAATATGCCCAAAAACAATGTAAATTGAGGATTTTAATTTTATTATTAATTAACAGATAGTTAGGCTGGAAATGGCTTGTTTTTATTATTCAATAAGCAATGGGAAAGTGTGACTCTGACTGTAACATCGTGCCACGCTTATGTGCCATGTTACAGTCTGTGGTTTAGTAGCCGTTCACGGTTACGCATATCTTTCCGATTTCGGGAGGGTAAATCGTTTGGAACGGGTAAAGTTTAAATATGTAACAGTGCTACCTGCGGTAATCTATCTTATCTTTGATACATTCGTAAAAAGTCGTCATACCCGCGAAAGCGGGTATCCAGGAAACATGTAACTACTTAAAAAGACCGGATTCCCGTTTTCACGGGAATGACAAAAAACTGCTTTTCAGGATTTATTACGAGTTTGTCATCCTTAATTCACAATAATTTAATTATTGCCTTTTTGTATTTTTCAAAATCAGTTAAGTTCTTTCGAAGGATTGATACTACTATTGTGGAATCTATTTTTTCATATTGATGCACAATTAAATTTCTGAATTTCGCCATCTTTTCCATTGTCGTGAATAATTTCTTGCTTATAATTTTATTCTCCATCAGCACCTTGAAAGCATCCGCATACCCTGTTGGCAATCTCATGTCCTTATCGGAAATCACATGACCGGCAATGTCAATACATAGTTCAATCAACATCTGCAAAGTTCTCTCAACGATTCTTTGTGTCTTCCAGTCTTTTCTGTAGGCAGAAGCAGAAATCATGGAAAATTCATTAATCTGACTAAGATATGTTTCCATCTCCGCAAGCTTTCTACCTAACAAAAGCTTATCAACCAATTCCGTATCTCCTTCCTAAAATGTCTCTTTCTTTGATAGCAAAATCAAAATATTTTCTCAGGGTAATGGATTCATATCTGTGTCTCAGAAAGGGATCTTTATCGATCAGAATTTTCCTGTTCTGCAAAATTCTTCCTGTTAAGCTAATGGGCGAGGTATTTAAAACAACTATGTCTACTTCGTCTGTACCGAGAACATTGGTTGTTTTATCGAACAAATCAAGATAATCCAGATTTTTAATATTTTTTATATAAACAGCTATATCAACATCACTTAAAGGGCTTTGCCTGTCTTTTAACAATCCTCCAAAAAGATACGCAAAGATGACATTTGAGTCATTCATAAAAAAGCCAATCAGAGCGTTAATCCCTTGCTGGATGTTTTCCGGAAGTTTTTTATAGCGTATCATGCTTTAACATAGCATAATATAAGGCCTTTTGCAAAAGCATCTTCATATGATTATCCCAGTAATTCTCGGTGAAAAAAGATGCAAGATTGCTTCGTTGCTGAAGCTTCTCGCAATGACATCGCGAACATCTTTTCGGTCATTGCGAGCGGAGCGAAGCAATCTCAATGCGTTACAAATTCACCGAGAATTGCCGGGATTATTCATATATTTTTCTGCTAATATATCCGGTGGGTTAACTGCTCAGGTGCAAAGTGGCAGAGGCACAAAGGCACAAAGTTTAAAAGAAAGAAACAACTCACATCCAAGATGAAACATATCAAACTCACCCTCCAGTATGACGGCACTGATTATTCG
>BDSY01000005.1 GCA_002897895.1 bacterium BMS3Abin06 | reverse complement strand
TTCCCGCCTGTCGGGAATCCGGGAAAATCAAAGGGTTATAGATTCCGGACAAGCCGGAATGACATATAAAAGGGAAATAAATATTCAGATACTGAAGTATTTTGATTTGCAATTGAATAATTAAAAATTCAAGGTTTGATTTGGAATATGGCTGAATTGACTGAAAGAAAGCGGCAAATGGATAAATCTCTGGAAACGGAAATCCTGATCAGGATTGCACAGATTGCGAGTTCAACGCTTGAGCTGAGAGAAATCCTCGATACAATCACCCATGTTCTGGCAAACACACTTAATAAAGATATCTGCTCCATCTGCCTGATTAAACCGGAAAGGAATGTAATCTGTATTGAGGCTGCAAAAGGCATAGGCAAAGAGTTCATTACGGTGTTTTGCCTTAAAGATGACGATGGAACCATTAAAAATATGTTTAAAGACCTCAAACCAATAGCGCTGGAAGATGTCAGGAAGGCCCCTCACATCAAAGCGATTCTCAAACCCGAGGCCGATGACCTGCTTTCCCTGCTTGCAGTCCCGGTCGTAAGAGACAATGAACCGATAGGCATTCTTATGTTCCGGACGAGAGAGACTTATATTTACAGCCGGGAGGAGATAAACCTTCTTACAATCATCTCCCATAATATCAGCGCCGCGATCCGGAATGCAGAGCTTTACAAGAATGTCAAAACCCAGCTTGACGAGTTGAAGGTTATACATGAAATCGGCAAGGCTATCACCTCTATCCTGAACATTGATGACCTGCTCCCCCACATATGCAAAGAGGTGTCAAAAGTTTTTAATGTCACGGGATGCATTCTCAGGCTCATTGAGGGAGAAAATCTCCAGATACAGGCCGCATACGGATTGCCGGACAAGATCAGACAGGAAACGGATTTCCAGCTCGGAGAAGGAATAGCGGGATATGTGGCGCTGACGGGTGAAGCGCTGCTGATAGATGACACATCTCGGCTGCCGGATAATTTGCGTATGCCGGGGATTGAGGCGACATCCGTAATTTGTGTTCCGCTTACAATCGGCGAGCGTATTATCGGCACACTGGGACTCTATGATAAAAAAGACGAATGGGGGCTTGCAATTTTCACGCAGGAAGACCTGAACTCTTTAATGACCTTTGCCTCTGTCTCGGCCATTGCAATTGAGAATGCAAGACTGTACAGGGCCGAGATAGAAAAAGAAAAAGAGGTTACACAAACCAAGGATTACCTGAAAAGTCTCATAGAAGATTCCGCCGACGCCATCATTACATCGGATACCGAAGGCATTATCACTTCATGGAACAAGGGCGCTGAAAATATTTACGGTTATACTGAAAATGAGGTAATAGGCAGGTTTCTCCCCATGGTGCCACCTTTTCTTATTGAAGAAGAAAAGAATTTCATACACAAAATACAACAAAAAGAGACACTAAGAAACCTGGAAACAATAAGACAGACAAAAAACGGCAGACTTATTGAAGTAAGCCTGACCCTCTCTCCAATACTTGACTCTTCAGGAAACGTCACGGCTATAAGCGGTATCTCCAGGGACATATCGGAAAGAAAAATGGTCGAGAAGGAGTTAATCAGAAAAAACCAGGAATTATCAAGATTGTTTTTTATAAATTCCGTAATAAGGAGCACACTTGAATTAGACAAGCTTCTTAAAATGGTGCTTACCGTTGTTACGATGGGCGACGGGCTGGGGTTTAACAGGGCAATACTTTTTCTTGTCGATGAGTCAAAGAGGGCGCTGCTGGGGAAATTAGGGGTAGGGCCGGCAAATCCGGAAGAAGCGAAAAACATATGGCTTTCCATGGAAGGCAAAAGCCTGGGCGCAATTATTGAAGAAATAGAAAGCGGTCCTGTGCATCTCGATTCCCATCTCGACAGACTGAGCCGGAGATTAAGTATAAACATTGACGAAGATTGTATCCTCTCGCGCTGCATAAAGGGAAAGAGGCCTTTCAATATCAGCAATGCAAAAATGGAGCCACTGGTAACTCCCTACCTGATCCAGATGCTTGGGGCCGAATCATTCGGGATTGTTCCTCTTATCTCAAGAGATAAGGTAATAGGTCTGATCTGGGTTGATAATCTTTTTACAGGCAGGCCCATCAAAGACGAAGACCTGCAATTCCTGATGGGATTTTCGAGTCACATTGCTTCAGCCATAGAGAATGCAAGGCTCTTTGAGAATGTCTCTCTTGCCCGGGCCGAACTCAGGAACATATTTGAATCAATATCGGACATGGTCTACTTCACTGATAAAGATTACACCATAAGGCGCATTAACCAGGCTGTAGTCAAAAAAATCGGGAAACCGGAAAAAGAGATTATAGGGCAAAAATGCTACAAAATATTCCATGGAAAAGAAGTGCCGTGGGAGATGTGTCCCCATTTTAAAGCGGAAAACTTAAAAAAGCCTTATGTGGGAGAACTTGAAGATTCTTATCTCGGCGGTACTTTTGTTGTCTCGAGTTCGCCGATCTTTGACTCAGCCGGGAATTTTGTGGGGACCGTCCATATCTCCCGTGATGTAACGGAGCTTCGCAATCTCAGGGAAAGGGTTATTCACGCCGAGAGAATGGCCGCTCTCGGAGAATTAGCCGCAAGGGTAGCGCATGAAATAAGAAATCCTCTTATCTCCATAGGGGGCTTTGCCAGAAGGCTTGATAAAAAACTCACGGGCGACATCCAGGAATATGCAAAGATTATCGTTAATGAAGTAAGCAGGCTTGAAAATATACTGAAGGAAATTTTAGGTTTTGTAAAAAGCTCAAGGGTTAACAAAAGCAGTGTAAACATAAATGATCTGATGAGCAATGTTGTTGACTTTATTACGCCTGTAATGGATGAAAAGGAAAATAAAATAATCAGGGAATTTTCAGGTACGCCGGTCATGGCGCTCATAGACCCTGACAGAATAAAAGAGGCAATATTGAACATTGTTTCAAATGCAGCCCAGGCAACCGATTGCGGGACAATCAGGATAAGAACGGGGGTGGAAGACAATGAAGCGGTTATCGAGCTTACAGACACGGGCTGCGGCATTAAAGAAGAAGACCTCAAGAACATCTTTAACCCTTTCTTTACAACCAAGCCGCAGGGAACAGGACTGGGTCTTGCCGTAACACACAAGATTATCCAGGAACACAATGGTAAAATTAAAGTTGAAAGCATATGGGGCGGCGGAACTGCTTTCAGAATCTATCTTCCGTTAGAGGATAGGAAAACTGGTTGTTCAACAGGCGGCAATTAAAGGATATTTAATTATAAACAGAAACATATATTTTGAAAAATATTTCAAAGAAGGGGGTAGGCAGTATGAAACTTCTAATAGTTGATGATGACACAAATATCCAGCGAG
>BDSY01000004.1 GCA_002897895.1 bacterium BMS3Abin06 | reverse complement strand
TAGTCAGATCACTGGTATTTACGAAAAGAATGGTAACAGCGGTAATGAACACCAGGCTCACCCAGGGAATATCCCTGAGGCGTTCTTTATGCGCAAAAACCTGCGGAAGGTCTTTGTCTTTAGCCATTACCATGGCAAGGCGGGCAGTCCCGAATAATGTAGCATTTATGGCTGAAGCAGTAGATAAAAGCGCAGCCAGACCGATCAGCATGAAACCTGCCCGGCCCAGAAAAGGTTTAGCCGCAACAGCCAGGGCATACTCCTTATAACGGGTTATATCCGAAGGAGACAAGTTGCCTGCAGCCACCAGGGCAACAAGGATATATATGGTCAAAGTAATTGCAATGGAAATGAAAATGGCCCTCGGAAGGTCCCTGCCCGGATTTTTCGTCTCCCTGACCGCATTCGGTATGAGTTCAAAACCCTCATAAGCAACAAAGATGAGGGCTGCTCCGGTTAAAACGCCTGCCCCTCCGTGGTTAAAGAGCGGAAGAAGACGGTCTGCTTTAATATAAACGAAGCCGATTACGGCAAAGAGCGACAGGATCATCACCTTAACCAGAACAATAATATCCTCACTCTTTCCTGCGGCCTTTATACCGTAAAGGTTTATTCCCATAAAGACGAGAAGAATCATTGACTGGAGAAAATGGCGCATGGCATCAGCATGGGCATTTTCACCGAACATCGCTGTCCCGTAAACTCCGAATGTATACGAATACAGAGCCATTGTCCCGATATATCCTGCAACAAGCAGCCAGCCGCCGATCCCCGCTATATTCCTGTGTCTGAACGCATGCTCAAGATATGTAAAGCTTCCGCCGTCGGATTGAAACACGAGACCGAGCCTGGCATAGGAAAAGCCTGTCAGGAGGGCGATTATTGCCCCGAAAAAGAAAGCAATCGGAGCTGCATGACCTGCCACACCCACGGCAAGACCGAGCACCGAGAAAATACCGCCGCCCACCATCCCGCCGACACCCATGGCAACAAGCTCCTTAAGGCCGAGCTTTTCATCTGTTCCTGATTGAACTATATACATTATTTATCCCTGCACTGCGCAATTTCTAAAATATAACCTACTATGTCTCTCTACTTCTGCTACTTAAGTTACACGGTTTTTTAAAAAAAGGGGCAAGGGGGATTTTATAAAGAGAAATGTTATTATTAACTATTAATGATACACTCGTAATAAATCAGGCTGCAAGTTTCATCTCGAATCGATAGTTGGTGCGAAATGAGCCAGATATTTTCCGGATTTTCATTGCAGCGGATAAAAATCGTTCTTTTAAATTGTAAATACAGCCTATAAGAGCAGGAACTACCTGTTTTAGGGAGTCTTTACACCCGGTTTCGTTATTTTTAAACGCAGCTGCCCGGAAGAGATTTACTCCAATTGCCTTTAATGTCGCACTGAAGCTCACTGCCTGCAGTCCCCGCACCCGCAATCGCTTAACTCCTGTCTTGCGGTCATAGTACGACATAGTTGCTTCAACCCCTGCACGGTATCTGTACTTATCATGAAACTCAGGTGTTTGCTCATAGATTCTCCGTTTTGCAACCCGAACATCTTTCTCTTTGTATCGCAGATAATAACCTCTCTTGCCGGGCTTAACAAGACACTCACTTACTTTGTTGCACTCTTTACAGCACTGAATATCAAATGTTGCTGTGTATCTGTTTTTCTTCTTTCCGGTTTTAACGGACTCTTTGCCTTCCGGACAATTTTTAACCGTTCCATCTTCTGAAAGGTCAAAGTTGCCAAGGTTTATTTCCTTATCACTGCTTCTTCCCATGACTGGTGAGATTACTTCAACTCCAAGTTCTTTCGCCTTTTCACAGTTTTCATCTCCTCCGTACAGAGAGTCAGCCAACACTTCCTCAGGACCAAGTCCTTTCTCCTGTGTGGCATCTATAATTGGAATCAGCGCATTGGCATCGCTGTTGTCGGCAGACTCCACCTGTACACCTCCAGGATTAGATGCTACATTCAATACATCTCATCAGCTTCGTAATGGTTTAAAAAAGAAAGGCTGGAAAATTAAAGAAACAGATTCAGAAGAGCGGCTTTTTTTGCCTGACACTCCTGACTCCCAAATTAAATCTGAAAACATAGAAGACGATGAAGGCTTGCTGAGACCAGGAGAAGTGAGACCAGGAGAAGTGAGACCAGAGAAAGAGACCAGAGAAAGAGACCAGACTTGACTATTGATATTTGGTTGTTCTTTTTTTAACATTTCAATGACCCTTTTAACTTCTTCCCTCAATCTTCCCTTTTCTTTTAAATGTCTTGTTATCATAGCCGCATCTTTATGGATAAACTTAGCGACCTCTTTACCCTTATACCCGTATTCATTTGCTACAATGGATATTATTTGTCTCCCCCTGGATATTTCCCTCGATTTACTTTTCTGTCGAATCTGCTTAAGCTTTATTCCCATAACTTTCTCTACTGCCTTTGCTATCTCTGCCATCGAATATTCTCTTGCTCTCCTTTCCTGAGACAGCTTCACATCTTGTCTTTCCATCACATCCTCTACAAATTGCTCTTCTCCCAATATACGATGATCTACAGTCCTGTAAATGTTTTCTTTTTTAATTGATACTTCATCACCCATATAAGCCCGGTACAGTTTCCTGGCCGAAATCTTATCTTCTGAAAACATCATCAATACCTGATCTACATCAATCATTCCCTTTTTTTTCGTCTTTTTTGCATACTCGTGATGACTGCTCCATTGATACTGGCTGATGTTCTCTACAATCTTCGCCCTTACTGGATTCAGGTGTATGTATTTAATCAGCGATAACAAGTATGCATCCCTGTCGCAAAGGATAGCCTTGTATCTACCCTGAAAAAGATGCCCCACTGTTTTATATTTCCTGTTGAAATACATTGTATATCTCTGATTGATGCCCTGCATTATCTTTGATAAAGGCGTGTCTCTTATTTCTAAAAGCAGATGGATATGATTACTCATCAGGACATACGAATAAAGATAATAGTGATAACTTGCCTTATAGTTGATAATTATTTGCAGGTATTTTAAGTAATCTTGCTTGCCTTTGAATATCTTCTGTCTCTGATTGCCCCGTACTATTACGTGATAGAATGCTCCCTCAAACTCTATTCTCGGCTTTCGTGCCATGCAGGAAGAATAGCAAATTCCCTGCTAAATGTCAATTGTCATGTCTGACCCCCCCACATTTTTACTTTGTACTTTGTGTACTTTGTGATAATTCCTGCCAGACCCCTCGAAATAAGCGAAGCAATGTTGGCAAGTATACGCGGCAATGAAAAACCGCCGGGGTAGGCCAGGTATTTCGGCTTCCATTCAGGATCAAACTTCTCCT
>BDSY01000003.1 GCA_002897895.1 bacterium BMS3Abin06 | reverse complement strand
GTTTTGGTTTCCCCCGCTTATACTCCACGGGAAAAGGATGCCACATATTACCCCGCTTATGAAATTCCACGGCATCAGCTTTCCCGATCAATCCGAGCCGCAGTGAACGAAGCGGCACGCCAAATTCAGTCCGGATATTCCGCCGTGTTTCATGCTTTGCAGTATCAACACGGTCATGCATAATTCGCCCTTCGGCAGTAAACAGGTTTTCGCCCCATGCCTGTTCAATATGAATCAGCGCGCACTGCCGCTCGCAGAACAGCAGATGCTGCAAGGCTGAAAGCGGCAAGAGATTGTCTTCTGTATAGGGCTTATAAGTCATATATGACCTATTTCTTTCTGCGCGATCTTGATCGCGCATTGTAGAGTCTTTCCGTGAACCCGCCGTCGTTCAGGAACTCCTTTTCCAGAGACCTCAATTGCCGATCAAGCAGGTAGTTTGTCTGGTGGATCAGGCAGACCATGGTGTTAGCGGCGACTTCAGGAGGCGAAGCCTCTATATAGGTTTTATAAGTCGTATAAGACCTATTCTTTTGATAACAGAGTTTTCTGACTTCATTTGCCTTTGGATGGTCCTTTGCCCAGAGGGGTAATCCTTTCTGCCTCAAGTAGTCTTTAAAATCCAGCAGCAGCTCCTCAAGACTTGCCCGGGCCACCCCGACAAGTTTAAGTTCAAATTTCCTGGAAGTACCGGATGCCATGCTGCCTTCAGCAATGTTTTGTTTGCCGCTTCGCGCCGCCTGCACCATCTGGTCATGGGTTCGGGAGCGGATGTTGATGAAGCGGTCGCAGAATACTACAGTTGCGTCATAGACAATCTCCGACATCTGATACGATTGGAGGTCCTGGTATCCACCGTGTGGGGGGATAAGCTGTGTTTCTTTATGGTCGGTCATTTAAATCTTCTCAATATCAATATTGTTTGGGTTGAATATCTCAGGTGTTAATCCATCGAGACTTTTAAGTTTGATTGAATAATCCTCAATCTTTTTCGGGTCATCTTTTTTAGTCGTAACGCTTAATGAACGATGAACCACAGCAGATGAATATTGACCAGAAGGATGATTATGCGGCCACCAAAACACTGCGACTACTTCCATGCTGCCCTCAGGCCGCGCTGAAGAAGCATCGTTATCGAACAAATGATGGATGGTCTTTTTTATTGCGATAGCATCCTCATCTTGAAACAGTGTTTTTGAGGCAAGCTGGGGATTTATAGCGCCGTATGTCACATATACTCCATGATCAACACGATGTTTCATGCCCATAGTATCTGCTGCTTTCTTTGTGCCGTCTCCTTCCCCGCTAACACTTTTTGTAATCTGTATGCTTGAAATACGATCACTTACTGGTGCAACCGAAAAAGCAGAATGTATTGATACGGGACCTCGAATTCCAACAGACACCCCTTCACCTTTCTTTTCACTCCCATAGGCAAATACTTGCCCGAATGCGCGGACATCTATCCATTTCTCACAAACAGATTTGCTGAATATTTTTTTATCTTTCCATTGATCTTTCTTTATTTCTCCTTCAGCTCTAGCTCTCAGGCTGGGATAATCATCCAATTTACTATCATCAGATTGAACAAAAACACTGTATATATACTCACCCTTGTCATTTTTCATCTCCATCAGTCGATTTCTGATTTTTCTTTTTATACAAACATCTGACACCTCGCCCAAATTATCGTAGTTCGTTCTTGGACGATTCCCGTTTAAAGGATCACCGTTAGGATTGGCATTTTGTACGCTAAACACAAGTGCAAAATCAATTTTGTTTTTCAATGTTTCCATAAATATCCTCCTTTTATTGATCGGTTTCTGTTATTGATTCTTGTTCTTTTTCATTTGTATTGATCTTGCCCTTTGGCTTGAGTGCTTCACGCTGGCAACTATAGGCAAGTAAAAATTCGCCGTTGAGTTTTTTGTCACTCATAAAGTCTTCGGTATCAAACATATTTTTTACTTCATCAATCATTGTTTGTCTTTTTTGAGACTTGCCTCCTAATCTCGCCTTGTAAGGTGAAAGTGAAAGCTCTATGGTTCTCCAAGTACTGTAAGGATGTTCGGCAAATCGCTGCATTAACCTCGCAGCATTTGTTTGCCTATCTTCCCCCGCCTTATTTAAAGCCCATTGCTCTAAGCTATCTGCCAATGCTAATAACCTGCCATACAGGTAGTCCCGTGTTTTGCGACTCTCGTCTAATGCCATACTATATGCCTCCTTTTCTTTTGATTTTTTAATAAGTGCACAGGCTATGCTGAGGGTTTTATGCCACTCCCATGTTTCCATGCCTACTCGATTACATGCCCGTCGAACTGCTGAATCTACAATATCCCGTGGGATTTCCTGTCCATCAATAATGCAAGGCAAAAGACGTTCAACCGCTGCTTTCCTCAATTTCTTCAAGTTATTATCTGCCCTGCTTCCATAAGCAGCTTCAGCGATATCTTTGGGTGCAGGTGCGCCGACAAAGCGAAAATACTTTCTTGTCTTTTTCTTATTATCCTTGTATTCAATAAATCGATAGCCATGAATCCATGCGCAGGTATCATGCCAGTGATCAATACGTCTCAAGAAGTCCGATCCGGTCAACTCACGATAAAATGTAATAGCCATGCGGCCCTGTGTTGCTGAGTCAAGCCCCATAACCACAACATCACTCGTATCTCCTATGTCGGCTTTGTAGCCAGCTATTTTGTTCCTCAGTTTTATAGCGAGATTCTGTGCAGTCGATACGTTTTCCTCCTCATCACTCATAAGATCCTCCTCCCCTATGATCTCAAAAGGATCATCAAGCAGTTGATGTATCTCGGCGCCTGAAGTTGACCACGCAACTACTGCCTGATCACCATTACGGCTACGATATCCCTGACGACTTATAAGCCAACGAAGAGCGTTATGTGCTTTCTGGGTGACTTCAAATCCAACCCCGCAGGTTTGATATGTATTATGTTTTTTTGTATCTGTAAAACGACCTCTAAAAGTAAAGCCCGCCCAATCGTTTGAGGATATCAATTTAGCTTTATCACCGTCTCTTCGCAGGTTAGCTGGATGTTTTTCAGCAACGGAATTTTCATTGCCTGTAACATAACAAAAGGCTTTAACCCGTTTTGTGTTTAAATAATACTTTATCCAACTATCCCAAAGCGTTTTGTCTTCCCACACTTTCGAACATGGATCATTATCGGCTTCAACTTCCCAGCGTATAAATGCATCTGCTTGCCATGCAGTATTTTGAAACAACGAAAAAATAACTGGCTTATCTTTTTTATCTCCAGTCCACTTTTTCATCAACTTGCCATCGTCCCCAACAAGTAATATTTTCTCGTCAACCAAATCTTTAACAACAGTACCTTTTTTTATATACTCAAGTACTGTGCTTGCCTTTGGATGACTGAACTGGGAGTCGCACCACTTTGCTAACAACTCACAATAATTCCTGAAAGGTGCTCTTGGATCGTTCTTATATCCTATAGTCACCTCACCTCCGAATTCAGTAAAATCGCCTGCTATGTACTGTAATTTATCGCAAAGCGGGTGATGCTCTGGTTTCTTGCCTGTTCTTCCACCTGAACTCTCAGTGCAGGGGATAATAGTTCTTGAGAGATCCTTATTTACTATCCGTGCTTTATTAAAGTTGCCATCTTGGTCAATCACGATTTCAAGATGAGCCTTCTGAGTTGTATGGCAAATAGGTAAGAGTGGAACTTCATTTTCTGGCGCATTGCCAACCATTAACTCACAATTCTCATATGTTTCATATAATTTCTGTATCCAGCTCATTGCGCAACCTCCTCAAATCCTTCCAGCAATCCCTCTTCTTCCAAACCAACCGATTGCGGCGGGTCGGCTTTCATAGTCCTTACAATCTTTCGTAATTCAGGAGAACACGCTTCAGGTCGAATAAAATCAATCTTGCCGTCGATCATCGTGGGACGCCAGAAGCGTGCATGAAGCTCATCTTTCCCAAGCTCGTCAGGATAATCAAATCCGTGAAACATCAGGTCAAACGCTATGTTGCCATAATCGTCGTAATCGCTTTTTCCATCTCCAAACCTGCATGGCTCAACATATCCCTGACATTCCCTCGCACCTAAAAATATGTCTCTTCTACCCCCTTTATCTATCATTCGCTTGGCGACAAAAAAATGTTTGTTTTCGTTTCTATCATTTGCCATATCCTCACGGTGAAGATTCCATTCAAAGTGAGCTTGAATTTGATACTCAACATCGGCGAGATAAGTATATATGGCAAGGGAATTGCCTCCGCCATACTCAACAGGTTTTGCGCTCCGAGTCTGCGTCCTGATACGGTTCATAACCCTAACCCTATCGATAATCCAGACAATAGTCGGCTTCCAGTACACAGAACTCAATATGCCTGTTGTTTTGCACATTAAACTGTCTCAAAAAGGGGGGTTTTATTCAAATTAAAGTAACCTGATAAATTCATTTTCCTTCGGAACCCTTTCACCCTAAATTGAAGGGTTTTGAAGGAAAATGAATGGATTAATCCAAAGATATTCGGGTTATTATAATTTGACTATTTCAGTCAAAATAATTCGCAATACAACAATGCCTTTCAAAGCCTCATAGGTTGGAATATGATACGAGCATTTCTCTCCGCCGATCTTTGTCAACGGATCAGTGAAAAGGGCATATTTGCCGTATGCTTTGAATTCAACCTTATTTTCCTTTTTCATATGCACCCCCCTTATTTATCCATTAATAATTCCATACTCGTCACCGTCGTTTCACTTAATCCGAATTTGTCGCTATAATATCGGTCATCAAGATACAAAATACCTGAATCCTTTTGCACTTCATAAACCGCTTGATCATCCAACAACTTAGTTAATACATTTGGGAAGACATTTACTGAATACCGCTGGGCCTGCCGAATTAATTTGTATTGTTTTTCCAGTTCATAAGCAGAGCAAAGATCATTGACAAGCCTTTTCCCTTCATCCCCATATTGAACAATGATTCCTCTCGCCACACTATCTATTACATCAAAAGACATGGCAGCAGACATAAAAGCCTGCCTTAATAAAATGCCTGGCGCTTTGCCATTCATGCGCTCATACTCTGAAACAGAAACCTTATTCAGAGCGAGCAGATTAAATAAATTATCCGAATGTCCCACAGGTGATTTAGAGCTGACCTGGTAGCACATATCATCTTTTCTTTGATAGAAATAATATTGATAATATTGCTCTATCGCTTCAGGACTTAAAAGATTATTCCTGTATTTTTCAGGATTGTTTTTAAATTCATCCAGCAGCCGTTCAGTCTTTTCCTTACCTATTCTGATATCTTCAAGACGGTCAATATTTTCATCGGCCGGATTTATTATGTAAACATTGCCTAACGCCGGATGCATTTCGTTATGACGATTACATCTCCCCGCAGCCTGTGTGATTGAATCAAGTCCTGCCAAAAAGCGAATAACTGACCCGAATGAAATATCAACACCTGCTTCTATAAGCTGAGTACTGATACAAATAACTGGTTTTTTATCACTCAAATCATCTTTGACCTTTTCAAGAACATTCATGCGGTGAGCTGGGCACATATTTGTGCTCAAATGATATGCCTTACTATTCTTCAAATATTGACACTGCTGATAAAGTGTACGTGCAGATTTTTTTGTATTTACGACCATAAGAACACTTCCAGATTTATCAAGTTCTTGACCTGCAAGTTCTATTATTTCATCATTGTTCCAACCAGCAACCTTTGTTTTGTCATGAACTTCAACGCGTATTAAATCTTCGAATATCTGCTTTTTATTAGGAATTATTTGTTGTTCCGCAGAAATAGATAACGCTCTGGACTTTTTTTCAATTTTATCTAAAAGTGGCTGTGTTGCTGTACACAGAATAACCGTAGAACCACAGTTGGTTACAAGAAAGTCGACAGCCATATTGAATAAGTGAACGCACTTAACCGGCAATGTCTGGACTTCATCAAAAATAATAACCGTATTTGCAAGTTGATGCATTCTTCGCGCACCACGTGTTCCTGATCCGAATAATGCTTCAAGCACCTGGACATTGGTTGTCAACACTACAGGAGCGTCCCAATTTTCAGAGAGCACTTTTTGTCTTGCACTTTCTTTATCAGGCAATAGATTGGAATGATGCTCCAAAACCACACGATTAAGATATGTCCCCTTTTCGTCCTTTTCTTCCAAAATCTTACGTATCTCTTCAGCATTTTGATCAATAATAGTGGTATATGGTAGAACATATATAATTCTGTCCATTTTGTGCTTGTCAGCATGATGCAAAGCAAATCTTAAGCTGGCGAGTGTTTTTCCGCCGCCTGTGGGGACAGTTAATTGATATAAGCCTTTTGGTTTCCCGGAAAAGTTTAGACATGCCTGCGATATCTTCTGCCGTATATCATTAATTCCTTTTAAATCAAAGCCTTTCAACTTTTTGTCTAATTTTATGGCGAGTAACGTCCAATCATCATACGTACCATAATTTCTCAATTTTGCAATGTCTGGAGCATCAAAATCAGCCGTATTCAATCGGTCAGCATCAATCAAGCAACTAAAAAGAAACCTTAATAGCAACCCACGTTTGAAAGCAATGGTTTCTAATGTTTCCTTATAATCATGGGTATTTCGTAATGACTTAAACCTATCAATAAGACTTTGAGAAAATTCTGATGATTGTAAGCGACGTATTATTATGTTCTCTGTCTCTTTAGCAAGATTGCCTGTAATTTCATTAATATATGTTTTATCCTTATTTTTGTTTATACGTTTTGAATAGCTATCTATTCCATCAGGAGAAATACAATCTATCAATCCTGAATGATGTGAAACTAAGCACAATGACAAGACTTGGGCAGCAAACAATGCTTCCGGTCCTTTATCAGCAAGAATTCGAAATATAAATTGAGCACCTGCGGTGGAGTGATCAACCTTGCCTTTCTTTCCTGCTGCATCAACATAATCATCTTCATTCACATTTATAACCCACATTCCGCACTCATGAACAGGCAGAATTTGGAATTTAGAATTTTCAAAAATTATTAATAAACAGAGGGTTATGTTATTTATACAATTCGTTTCTTTCCTCTAAAAGCTCCTTGAGTA
>BDSY01000002.1 GCA_002897895.1 bacterium BMS3Abin06 | reverse complement strand
AATCAATACCCCCTTCAAATTGCCATGGGTCTCAAAAATGAATTTTGTTATTACTCTTAAATGACTCCCTCATTATGCTATCTTTCGATGCTATATGTTAGTTTAATTACTTACGTGAAAATCCAGGCTAGGGCAAATAAAAAATATTGGGGTGGTTCTATCCCGTGGATTTCTGCCCGATATTTTACAGACGAACATACAATCAAAGGTTCAGAACCAATAACAGAAGAAGGTTTAAATAACAGTTCAAGTAAAATTGCACCTAAAAATTCTACAATTTTAATTACTCGTGTCTCAGTTGGTAAATTTGCAATTGCTGACAAAGATTATGCCATTAATCAAGATTTAACAGCACTGGTTTTGAAGAAATCGAATATTAATAATCAATATCTCTGGTTAATATCTGAAATTGTAGCCGAAAGAATACAGAAAAATGCAACAGGTATCGGGGTTGTTGGAGTTACCAGAGATTTTGTTATCAAACAAGAAATTCCACTCCCTGACCTCGAAACCCAAACCCAAATCGTCGCCCAAATCGAAAAAGAGCAAGCCCTGGTCAACGCCAACAAGGAACTCATCACCCTGTTTGAGCAGAAAATCAAAGACAAAATCGCCAGTGTGTGGGGGGAGGATAGTACCGCGAAAGAGGAGATTCCTGCATGAATTTCCAACAAGCCTACCGCCTGTTGAAGCAGAATGTCTACTACGACAAGATGGATCTGTTGCTCAAAAAGAAAGAGGGAAAGACCTTCGGCGAGTTTATGTCCAAGCGTAAATGTCTGGAAGAATATGATAGGATAGAGGAGATATTGCCCGTAGAGGGAGAGTATTCATGACCAAAACAACTGTAAAACCCGCATCTTTGCCATCCAGAAAGTTCTATTTTCTGGACTATTTCTTCATTTTTCTTAGTAGCGTTGAAAAAAACATAATCCAGGACGAAGTGTTTAATGCATTCAAAATTCTCAAGCAAGAATACCGACTTGGTGAATCAAAATACAAGATTTTGTATCAACAAGGGCGTTATCGCTATACGTTTAATAAAGTGATGGACGAGTGTAAGGAATATGGCCTCCTTATCGAGGCGGAGGATCACAGAATTTATCTGACAAACGAAGGCAAAAGACTTTTGCTTCAGCATCGTAAAGAAGGAATTCGTGCATTCAATCTCTCTGTCTTCAAACTGATGGAAAAAACACATAACGCATTTCGAACACTCGTTGAATTTTTATACGAAGCTAATTCAAAAGGTTCGGGAGTGTTGGTGTTTCCACATTATTCCCCATTAGAATTGCATTTTAATAGGAGCAATATCCAAACAACAAAAGATATGGTTCGCTACACGGAGTCCCTTGTGAAAAAACTCAAGGGAGATATTGAGCAATACCTGAAACGCACTGTTGATTTGACCAAAAAAAACCAGGAGCTTTTGAATAAGATTGCTCATGATGGTCTTTTATCTAAAAGTTCATCAGGACGGTTTGATCCCAAAGACTACAACAAGATAACAAAACGTATCCGTGACTTCTGGCTTACGTACTTTCTTCAGGAACTTTATAAATGCCCCTACTCTATGACCTCCTTCGATATGTGGGGATATCGGGCTAGACAGATTGGTGTGATTCAGGTAACGGAATCTTACCCATTTATCAACGGCAAGCTGGTTTATCCCACATCTGTGGTCATTGACGCTGTTCATTCAGATGATTTTTCAAAGATATACCATTATTCGGACGGTAAACATCTTTTCGTTCATAAGCCAACCCTTGGAGCTGAGGAAGAAAGTCCATATAAAGAAAAGTTTATTGATACTCTTGTTAAAGGTTATTTTGATTTGAGACGTCAAGTACGATATAACTTTATCAACCTGGCATCATTACGGGAAATTGTTTGCTTCAGGTTGAAAATATCTATGCATTCATTTGAAGAAACACTGAATGAAATATATCGCCTGAACCTTTCCGGACAGCTAAAGATTCGCATCTCTCTTGAGGTAGACAAACTACCGGAAGAAACCAGTGCGCTGTATATGAAACAAGAACCCGTCATGGTGGATGGTAGCTATCGTAATATTATAGCCATTGACGTTGCCAAAGGAGGGCCAAAATAATGAGCAAGTTACTTCGAAAGCCTAAGCAACAACAGAGTGTTGATTTGGAAGCTAAATATCAACGGTTTGCTTTAACAGAGAACCCATTCCCAACGAGTCCGGTAAATAAGGACTCAACAGACCGTCGCATAAATGGCAAGATCTATGAGACTGATATCAGAAATAAGGAATACAATAAAATTGAAACAGTGTTTCTGAAAGCTCCTCAGACAGACCCATCACATCTTCGCCTTGGGTATATTTGGGATACTTCATATATAGGACGCGGAAATGGGAAATCAACATTTCTTGTAAACCTTATTGACCGGATTAACCAAGAATACTGTCTGGATATTTCTGATGAAATCAACAAGTGTTTTGCGGTGTATGTGGCACCTGAATCTGGAGGACGAACAAAAACGTTTGATAGTTTTGTTGACTTAATTTTTGAGGCAATTTATTCTTCCGGCATCATAGCATCATCCCTTGCAAGTATGAGGCTTGATGCGATTGCTGAGGCTTATCCTGATGTACATATAGATGAAGATGATGAGCAGAAATTGATTGCATCTCTTAACACAGAAGAATGGCTCAGAGAACGTGGTATTGAATACCGAAAACTAATGGATGTCATCTGGAAGAATGAATTTCTACAGAAAGTTCCCGACACATTTCCACTGCTTTCATCTCGACACGGATTGTTAGATTCATTTATTTCAGCAGAATCCTTCCTGACTGCCTATCAAAATTCAAAGAAGGGACGGGAAAAACTTGATTTTGTTTTTTCTCATCTTGTTCAAATGTTTATGGCAGCAGGTTTCAATGGTTCATACATCTTTATTGATGATTTTGAAAGAGTGCCGGACTTTCAAAGTGCACGTCAGAAACGGGATTTTGCTACTGAGCTTAGATCTGTTTTACTTGATGGCTCATACGAGAATGCCCGGTATGGATTCTTTAATATGTTTCTTGTCTTGCATGCTGGTGTTCCAGCGCTTATTTCAGAAGCTTGGTCGAGTTCAGGGTTAGACCAGCGTTATCCATTATCTCCACAAATTGAATCTCCACACCTTATCCATTTTGAAAAACTTAATCGTGAACATGTTAGTCTGCTGATCAAAAAGTATCTTGATGAATATAGGACAGACTCATTTTCAGGTGATAATCTAACTCCTTTTACGCCTGGTGCAATAAATATCATTGCAGTGGCAAGTGAGTACAATGCAGCAACGATTCTTAGAACTTGTTATGCACTGATTGAGAAGTCTTTAGCTGATGATAGAGATGATATTGACGAAGCTTTTGTTCGTGCTGAAATTGAAAAACGTGAGGGGGTGGTTTCGGGAGAAGAACCATCTTTGGATGATTCAAATGCAACGGACCTCATAAAAAAAGCGACTGATGGACGATAAATATGAATTATTGTTTGAATAGCACGGAGTTAGAATGTCTTTTGCTGTTACATTTGGAAGATAAGGCTATTGAGAATGTAACTCTTAAATCACTTTATGATAATGCCATTCAATGGCAAGATAAACTTCTATGCCTGACCTTTTCCTTTGCGAGAATTCTTGAAAGACAGCGTGGTTCAGCGTCATTGACACAGACGATGATCCCGGAACTGTTTTCCATGCCGGAAAAAATGTTTATCGACATACAAGAATGCAGTGAAGATTTTGTGGATTATATGCTGCGACATGAACATTCTGGTGAGATTGATTTGGAAATATCGCTTCTAACGGTTGCAAGAAAATTATCGGAACATTGTTATGGAAAAAATACGTTACGTGATTGATACAAACGGACTCATCTCTTTTTTTGCCGGAGTGTTTGAAGACACACATAGGTTCGATGGATCACCATCGATATCTAAAAAAGCAAGAAACGCTATTCAAGAGGCAGTATCTCCTTTAGAAGGTGGAGTGTTGTTGAGTGTTCCATCGATCGTTTTTATCGAGATATATGAAAAATGGCTCCAATCGGGCGAGTTCTTTCGCAGGTTTTTCTATGAAGTTTTTACACCTCTAAAGCAGTCTCCGAATGTTGAAATTCGCGCAATAGATCAAGAGGTTTTGGAGAATCTGCTTATTGTTGACGGGTGTCTTGCAACACATGATCTGCACGACAAAATCGTTGTGGCTTCAGCTATAACATTAGAGTGTTCAATAATTACGGTTGACCACAAAATTATCGAATTTGTGGGAAAAGGGGAGAGAAAAATACCCAATGTGCTAAATTAGCAATTAAATAAACAAGCGGGGTCTGGCCTTGTATTTTGACATTCTGGCAAGCTCAAATAGAGCAAAAGAAGGAAAACTCAGAGGTGCATGAGAAATGACGGTTGATCGTGATCGAAATGGTATCTGGTCTTATATTTCAACCTTTCAAAAAGAGCATCAGCAAAAGACCGTAATGCGAAAACAAAGAGGGTCAAATAACAAATCAACCAATAAGTCTGGATTCCCGCTCAAAGAACAACGGGAATGACAAAAGGGGACAGTTTCTTCTCTTCGATCAGAATGACAGCAAGGAAATTGGGGCGAGATTGAAACAGAAAATAGAGAAGGCAGAACTATTTACTATTAGATGGTGTGTTATATAAAGGATGACTGAATCAGAGCGAATTGAAATGCTCATAAAAGAAGGCGAAGGCTTAACGGTCGAGTTCAAGGAGAGATACACTCCAAGGATTGATCGTGATATAGTTGCTTTTGCCAATTCAAAGGGCGGGTTGCTGCTTCTCGGTGTTGATGATAGAGGGAAGGTTGTTGATGAGAAGCTGACCAATAAGATGAAAGCCGAAATAAATGATATTGCCCGTAATTGTGATCCCTCAATTCAGATTAAGAAGATTAAACAGGCCGGGAGGGTCGTTATTATTGAAGTTTCTGAGGGAGCGGAAAAACCTTATAGCTCATCCTCCGGTTATTACAGGCGGCTTGATGCAGTGACACAGAAGATGACGCAGCGGGAGGTGCGGTCTATTTTCCGTGAAACCGATGATCGTTCTTTCGAGGATCTCACCTGCAGGAACTTGACCCTGAAGGATATTTCTCTCAAGAGGGTCAAAGCATTTCTGCAGGAAGCGGATATGTCTTATAAGATCAGCAAGGCAAACCTTTCCTCGTTTCTTACGAGCCTGAATATTTACAGGAAAGGGAAAATCAACAACGCAGGGACTTTAATGTTTGCTTTCAATATCGGGAAATTCATCCCTCATTCAGAAAGCATTTTCGCGGCTTTTAAAGGAACGGAAAGAATTAATATTTATGACCGGAATGATGTAAGAGCCGACCTGTTAACCCAGTTTACTGAAGCTGTCGGTTTTTTAAAGAAACATCTGAATGTACGCAGTGAGATTCGTGATTTTGACCGCTTTGATATTTATGAAATTCCCCTGGACGCCTTAAGGGAAGCTGTTGTTAATGCGATTGTCCATAGAAATTATGCGATTAAAGGAACAAGTATATATGTAAGGATTTTCGATGATCGTGTGGAAATAGAAAACCCAGGGGGATTGGTTGAAGGAATGGCAAAGCGTGACTTTGGCAAATCCTCTGTAAGGAGGAATCCGATCATTGCCGATTTATTTCATCGTATGGATAAAGTTGAACGCATGGGCACAGGCATTAATCGTATGAGGACTCTTATGATTGAAGCAGGTCTGAAAGAACCTGTGTTTGAAATGGATTCTTTTTTCAGGGCCATATTTTATCGTGATCCACGATATTCGCTGAAAGCA
>BDSY01000001.1 GCA_002897895.1 bacterium BMS3Abin06 | reverse complement strand
CCAAAAAAGAGATAGAGGTTTATGTTGCCGGGGATGAAGGGTATCTTCTTTCCGGCAAATACAATGACAAGTTTTCATCAGACACATTCCCTGGGCTTGTTGTCAATCTCCCCGATGTATTCTGACCCGCCGTTACTTTAAACCGCCCAGCCCGATTGCCTTTCTTGCATCAAGCATGGTCTCCACAGCAACTTCCCTTGCCTTTTTTGAGCCTGATTCGAGTATATCTTCAAGAAGATCGGGTTTTTTCAGGTAATGATTGCGTTTCTCCCAGATCGGTTCCAGAACCGTAAAGAGATTTTTTATCAGGACCTTTTTGCAATCTATGCAGCCGATGCCTGCGGTGCGGCATCCCTCCGCCACTTCATCCTGCTCCTGTTTTGTGGAGAATATCTTGTGAAGCTGAAAAACAGGGGAAAGTTCCGGATCGCCCTTGTCAGTGCGCTTGATCCTTTGCGGGTCGGTTGTCATTGTCCTTATTTTTTGCTCAACCTCTTTTGGCGGATCGGAAAGGTAAACACAGTTATTGTATGTCTTGCTCATCTTTCTGCCGTCAGTTCCCACTACCTTCGGGAATTGTGTCAGCAGCCCTTCGGGTTCGGGAAAGACTTCGCCGTAGAAATTATTGAACCTCCTGCAAATCTCTCTTGTGATCTCAATATGGGGCATCTGGTCAACCCCGACCGGCACATAATCGGCCCTGTAAATCAGTATATCCGCAGACTGAAGCAGGGGATAACCAAGGAAGCCGTATGTGTTAAGGTCTTTATCCTTGACTTCCGATTGTTTTTCTTTATATGTAGGTACCCGTTCGAGCCAGCTTAAAGGGGTGACCATTGAGAGCAGCACGTGGAGTTCGGCATGTTCAATGACACGTGATTGCGCAAAGATAGTCGCTTTTTCCGGGTCGAGTCCTGCGGCAAGACAATTAACCAGGACATCTTTAACAAACTCTTTTAACTTT
Source organism: bacterium BMS3Abin06 (assembly GCA_002897895.1). Taxonomy (GTDB): domain Bacteria; phylum Nitrospirota; class Thermodesulfovibrionia; order UBA6902; family UBA6902; genus BMS3ABIN06. The sequence continues at coordinate 3,907 of BDSY01000001.1, read as the reverse complement.
GATGTATCTGCGTACTGTGATGTGAGCGCATGCCAGTCAGCTATAAAATAATAACATTCATATTGCTCCTGCAGTCTTACCCAGTTCTGCAAAGCCCCCACAAGATTGCCGATATGCAATCTGCCGCTGGGCTGTATTCCGCTTAAGACCCTCTGTACAGACAAATCTATATCCTTTCCCTTAATTGTGCACAGTTATCAGTTGAAGATTCACGGTTTTTTCAATGCGTTATTCAGTGCCTGAAAATGGATTCTTCTGCCGTTAACTGTAAACCGCCAACCGTGAACGGTTACATCCCTAAAACAGACTAAGCAAAGCCAGCATCAGTCTGATAATCGGATTAATAAAAACGCCCGCAATTCCCGTCATGAGCAGGATAATTACAATAAAAAAGCCGTATGGTTCGATCTTGCTGAATGCCACTGCCTGTTGATGCGGCAGGAATCCGGTCAGGACCCTTCCTCCGTCAAGAGGCGGGATTGGCAGCAAGTTAAATGCTGCAAGAATAATGTTAATTAATATACTTTGCCTGAACATCATTGTCAAAGGAATTGTGAGACTGTCCGGCAAAAACCCGGCAGTCGGAATAATCAGGAATTTCAGGATTAACAGACTCAGTATGGCAAGCAGGAGATTTGTAACCGGGCCTGCAGCCGCAGAAATTGCCATGTCTCTTCTGGGGTCCCTGAAATTATGAGGGTTTATGGGGACAGGCTTTGCCCACCCGAATACGGGCGCCCCTGTAATAATCAAAATAGCCGGCAGAATTATAGTGCCCACAAGATCAATGTGTGCGAGGGGATTCAGGGTCAGCCTTCCCATCTGCCTTGCTGTCGGGTCTCCAAGCCTGTTTGCAACCAGTCCGTGAGCAACCTCATGGAATGTGATTGCAATAAGTATGGGAACCGCTGATACAATAAGTTGTCTGATTGTGTCCGAAAAATCCATTGTCATAGCGTAAGTATTGTACATTAAATTGAATGATTAATTCATTCTTCCTGTTATGCGATAATCTGTCAATTTATTGAACCACTCCGTCCCCGTCCCATAGATATTTTTTTGTGACAATTTGTATAATGACCATTAAATGCTCAGGTCTCCCTTTAGCAAAGGGGGATTTTATAATTATAACTTTTTCAAATCCCCCCTCACTCTCCCTTTGCTAAAGGGAGGGAGTTAATATAATGGGAAATGGAGATTTCAAGGAGAAAAAATGAACGTTACCGTGAAAAATGAAAAGCTCAACAAGTGGCTTAAAGAACTGGCTGACCTGTGTCAGCCCGATGATATTTATTTATGCAATGGATCCAGGGAAGAATATGATCTCCTGATGGAAAAGATGCTCAAAAGCGGCTGCGCCATTCCATTGAAAAAACGTCCGAACAGTTTTCTCTTCAGGTCTGATCCGAGCGATGTGGCGCGAGTTGAAGACCGCACTTATATCAGCACTTCTTCGAAGGAAGAGGCAGGCCCTACGAATAACTGGATCGATCCGGGGGAACTGAAGAAGATCATGCTGGACCTTTATAAAGGTTGTATGAAGGGCCGGACAATGTATGTAATCCCTTTTTCAATGGGCCCTGTCGGTTCCCCTATTTCAAAGATTGGAATTGAAGTAACCGACAGTCCCAATGTGGTTATCAATATGCATATTATGACCCGTGTAAGTTCCCGGGTTCTGGAACTGCTTTCCACAGATGGAGAGTTTATCCCCTGTCTGCATTCAGTCGGCGCCCCGCTTTCCGAAGGGCAAAAAGACGTTCCCTGGCCGTGCGCACCGATTGAGAAGAAGTACATAAGTCACTTCCCGGAAGAGAACCTGATCTGGTCTTATGGTTCAGGTTACGGCGGTAACGCCCTGCTTGGAAAGAAATGTCTGGCGCTCCGCATCGCCTCTGCCATGGCAAGACGTGAAGGCTGGATGGCAGAGCACATGCTGATTCTTCGCCTGACCAACCCGGAGGGGAAACAGTACCATATTGCCGCTGCATTTCCCTCTGCCTGCGGGAAAACAAACCTCGCAATGATGCAGCCTTCCATTCCCGGCTGGAAATGCGAATGTATAGGGGACGACATTGCCTGGATGAAGACAGGGCCCGACGGACGCCTTTATGCCATTAATCCTGAGGCCGGGTTTTTTGGAGTAGCTCCCGGAACATCATACGAAACGAACCCCATGGCAATGGACACGTTAAAGGAAAATGTGCTTTTCACCAACTGTGCCCTGACTGATGACGGAGATGTCTGGTGGGAAGGCATGACCGATGAAGAGCCCCCGCATGCCATTGACTGGAAGGGCCGTGACTGGACTCCCGGCAGCCCTGATGACGCAGCCCATCCGAATGCGCGCTTTACCGCCCCTGCGTCGCAATGCCCGGTCATCTGCAAAGACTGGGAAAAGCCGGAGGGTGTTCCGATTGATATTTTCGTATTCGGAGGCCGCCGCAGCACTGTTGTCCCGCTGGTGTATGAGGCATCTAACCGGGATCACGGGGTTTTTCTCGGCGCCACAGCAGCATCTGAGACGACCGCTGCAAACATAGGCGCTGTGGGCAACCTCAGGCGCGATCCTTTTGCCATGAAACCATTCTGCGGCTACAACATGGGCGACTATTTCCAGCACTGGTTTGATATGGGTGACAGGCTCGGGGATAAGGCCCCAAGGATTTTTTATGTCAACTGGTTCAGGAAAAGCGAGGACGGCAAGTTTCTCTGGCCCGGGTTCAGTGACAACAGCCGCGTGCTTAAGTGGATGTGTGAACGTATTGACGGCAAGGTCGGCGCACGGGAAACCCCGATAGGGTTATTGCCGAATGAAGGAGATATTGATCTCAGTGGTCTTGATATATCGCCTGATGATATGAAAGAGCTCCTGAGTATAGACATTGATGCCTGGAAGGCGGAGATTCCGGATATCGAACAGCACTTCTCCATATTCGGTGACCGTCTGCCTGAAAGACTTAAAAGGCAGCTTCAGGAATTTGTAAAGCGTCTGGGATAAATCTTAAAAACCAGGACCCCAACAGGTTACAAAAATTATTGCCATAAAATCTCACGCAGGGTTTGACAGTATGGGGTGATGAGCCATATAATACATATTATTATATGGCTAAGGAGGTTCGGATAATTCATGGGTACAATGGTTAAGAAAACTATATTATTGGATCAGGATTACATTGATCGTGCCGTAAAGATTTTTGGCGTTAAGACGGAAAAAGAGGCTGTCAACAAAGCATTGGAACTGGCAATAATAGATAACGACATTATACAGGTGCATAAAGAGATTGGAGGCAGGGGTGAAATAGAAGAGGTTTTCAGGTGAAGGTGATGTTTGACACGAACATTTATGTTTCGTGGATTCGGGGGAAAGAACATGAAGAATTGATCCTCAAATTTGGAACTGTAAAATATATGTCGGCAGTAGTTCTCATGGAATTATGGGCAGGTGCACGGTCAAAGCGCGCCTCAAGAATTGTCGAAACCTTACAGAGACCATATTTGAATGCCGGAAGAGTTATTCCCCTGACGTTAAAAAATTACATCGCCGCCGGCCAGTTGATATCTGATTTGCCTGTCTCTCACAAAAACCTTATCGGCACGTCTGATTTCGTAAATGATATCCAGATTGCCCTGACGGCTTTATCCGTGGGAGCTGCTTTATACACAAGCAATAGAAAACATTATAATATTATTGGTTCGGCTTTAAAGTCATTGCATCTTGTTTATGTATGATTGTCCATTATCCACCCACCTGCATAAAAGACCGGAATACCGGAACTAAGGGTCCGCGAAAAAATAACTTTACAATGTTAAGAAGAACTGTCACAGAAGAGTAGAAGCATATTTATAGCCTGTAAAGCCGGAGATGCTTTAAAGGCAAGGACAGTAGAAGTATTTTTGAAGTAGA